>JANOTW010000030.1:0-7424 GCA_031416575.1 Ferruginibacter sp. | reverse complement strand
AAAACTAACGGAGCAAACTTTGCCTGCAAACAGCGAAGCGGTTTTATCAATAAATAACCCTCAATTGTGGTCGCCTAAAAGTCCTTTCCTCTACGATTTGAAAGTAACGGTAATGCGCAAAGGCAAAATGATAGATGAAATAAAGAGCTATTTCGCCATGCGTAAAATATCAATGATGCCTGATAATAATGGCATTCAAAGGATGCTGCTAAATGATCAGTTTGTTTTTCAATACGGCCCGCTCGACCAGGGCTGGTGGCCCGATGGATTATATACCGCACCTACGGATGAAGCCCTGAAATTCGATATTGAAAAAACAAAGGAAATGGGTTTTAACATGATACGCAAGCATGTAAAAACAGAACCCGCCCGCTGGTACAATTACTGCGATAAATTGGGTATGCTGGTATGGCAGGATATGCCAAGCGGTGACCTGGGAAACCGCTGGGAGAACCGCCCCGGCGTAGTTGGGCGTGCTACGGATAAAGACCGCACAGCGGAATCTGAAAAGATATTCCGCATGGAATGGAACGAGATCATGCAGGACCTGCACAATTTTCCTTCTATTGTTGTTTGGGTTCCATTTAACGAAGCATGGGGCCAGTTTAAAACAAAGGAGATTGTGGAATGGACGATGCAGAAGGACCCATCCCGGCTGGTGAATACGGCAAGCGGGGGTAATTTTGAAGACGTAGGGCATATCATCGACCTGCATAATTATCCTGAACCATTAATGCCTGATCCCGCTCTTTTTGGTAAAACGAGGGTGTTGGTATTGGGAGAATTTGGCGGCCTGGGCTTACCGGTGGAAAATCATTCCTGGCAGGATAAAAATAATTGGGGATACCAGAGTTTTAAAAACAAGGAAGAGTTATTCAAAAGGTATTCGGAACTGATGGACCGGATACCTGATTTGATAGAGAAAGGTTTGTCCGCGGCGGTATATACACAAACAACCGATGTGGAAATTGAAACCAACGGCCTTATGACTTATGACCGAAAGGAAATAAAAATGCCGGTAGATAAATTAAAAGCGGTTCATTCAAAATTGTATGATAATTCGCTTATAAAAGTGGCAATAAAATAAATGGCCGGATCAACGGGTGCATCCCAAATCCGATAGCTATCGGATGTTTACTTCGCAACGGATAAAAACGTGAATAAAATTTTTTGTCCAGGCTGTGAAGCAATGGGCAGCATAGTTGCATTGGTACATCCCGATAGCGCAGCGTATCGTGGACGCCCTCTTGTACTGCATACCATTGGGGAACTTTAATTGCGTTTTAAATTAACAATTATTACCCCCTTTTGGAACATCCCGACCTGTGCCGGCCTTTCGGCATTTTTCGGGAAAGCCTGTCCCGGTTCATCGGGAGGGATGGGGGTAACCGAACTATTTTATTTGGTTATCAAACAAAACAAAATTCACTAATTTACCCGTTGTGCAGTATAGTTTCCCTTTCGTAGCCAGCCGTGATCAGTGGGGCACCGGCCACGGCCTTGATAAGTGGAGCGAAAATTTAAAATGCATCCTTATCCATGGTCCTGATAAAACGTAATAAAAGATCCCCATTGGTATGCAGTACACGGGAGTGACACAACGATGTTGAGAAATGAAATATAGTTTGGACAAAAAACTGTATTGCGAAATCCCGATTTTTTTCGGGAATGCCATGAAAAACTTCTGCCGGTAAACAAATAAACTTTGACAATTTGAGATGCGCCCCCGGCAATCAATCTCTCTAATTTTAATGTTTAAGTATTTCAATAAACGATAATTGCCAAGCAGCCTGATAATGAAAAAAAATATTCTCTTCCTCCTATTGATTGCCGGCAATATCGCCGGCGCACAGGTGAATGTTGATCTTTCCCGGTTCAATAAAAAAAGCGGCGTAAAAGTCGTCATTCAAAAAGAATTGGTAAGTATCAACTGGCCGGCTGGTAATACAACGCATGGTAAAATTGTAATTGATCTTCAAAATGAAAAGCCCTTATTCAGGAGCATTCAGCTTAGTAATTTTGGTAACATGAAAGAAATAGGGGCCAACCTTGAACCAGTATTTCTTCTTACTGTTGGCAAAAGGGACCTGGTATCACAAAATGGATGGAATATTTTTTTTGATAAAACAAACAAGCTGCCGCATAAAACATATACCGTTCAAAGGTTGCCAACCTTTAAAAGGTTGGCAACCTTAAGCAGTGAAGGTAGCAGGACAATTATAAAAATAGGGGGACTACAGGCCGGGTCATTTACCGGGGCTATTGAGATCACTTTGTACAACGGTAGCCCCTTATTGAATGTGGCCGCCGTTATGTCCACCCAAATAGATAGCACCGCTATATTGTATGATGCAGGCCTGGTTAGTAAATCGGGGCTATGGAATAAAATAGCCTGGACCAATACTGCAGATCAGCCGCAATCCATCCAGGTAAACCCCGGGGATACGAGCAGGAATATGGCCGTAAAATATCGTACAATCGTTGGTGAAAGCAAAGAAGGTAGCCTGGCGGTATTCCCATCACCGCATCAATATTTTTATCCACTGGATGAAGCCTTTAACTTAAAATTCACCTGGTATGGCGCCAACTACCGCGGTATGGTTCCAGGTTTTGGCATAGGTATCCGGCAGGACCTGATGGGCGATAACCGTTGGGTTCCCTGGTTCAATGCGCCCCCGGCAACAAAGCAACGGTTAAACTTTTTTTGTCTCCTGAGCACGGAAGCGCCAGCTATTGCAATGGAAGCTGTAAAGCGTTTTACACATAGTGATTCATACAAGCCTTTGCCCGGTTATAAAACAATGTCGAGCCATTTTCACAATGAATATGTGATGAAAGTTGTATTGGCCAATAAAGTGGTGCCGGGTACACCTAATTTTGTAAATGTGTTTAAAAACACGGGCATCAATATTGTTCACCTGGGAGAATTTCATTACACGGCGCATCCAAAAGGGCCGGATGAACAAAGGTTGCTGGAACTAAAAACCTTATTTGATGTTTGTAAAAAATATTCGGATGATACCTTTTTATTGTTGCCTGGTGAAGAACCCAATGAATTTTTTGGTGGTCACTGGTTAGAATTTTTTCCAAAGCCTGTTTACTGGATCATGTCAAGGAAACCAGGAATGCCCTTTATGACAATGGATAGTACTTATGGCAAAGTTTACAGGATAGCAGATAAGAAAGATATGCTGAAATTACTGGAAACAGAAAACGGCCTTGCGTGGACGGCCCATGCAAGAACAAAAGGCTCTACGGGATATCCGGATAAATATAAAGAGGAAGATTTTTTCAAGTCTGATCATTTTTTTGGAGCGGCCTGGAAACCAATACCGGCGGATCTTTCACAGCCGCGGTTGGGGAAACGGGTACTTGACCTGATGGATGATATGGCAAACTGGGGATTGAAAAAACATGTTATTGCGGAAGCAGACCTCTTTTCTATTGAGCCTGAAAATGAAATGTATGCCCACCTGAATGTAAACTATCTCCAGCTTGATAAATTACCGGATTATAATGAAGGCTGGCAGCCGGTATTGGATGTGATGAAACAAGGGAAGTTTTTTGTATCAACAGGTGAAGTGCTGCTTCCTGTTTTTACAGTAAACGGAAAAAGACCGGGTGAAACCATTAACGCTGATCAAAACGGCAAAGCTGAAATAGTAATAGAAGCCGACTGGACTTTTCCCTTGAATTTCGCGGAAATCATTACAGGTGATGGTGAAAAAGTTTACCGTGAAAAGATCAATTTGGATCATACGAAGGCTTTTGGTAAAAAGAAATTCACATTTAAAGCGGATATAAAAAACAGGAAATGGATAAGGGTAGAATTATGGGATGTGGCTGCGAATGGGGCATTTACACAGCAGGTATGGATTGAGAATTAAGAGTGATGAATGATGAATGATGAATGATGAGTTATGAGTTATGAATGATGAGTGATGAGTGATGAATTAAGAATTCAGAATGATTACAATTAACTACACTATCATAAAATACAAGAAACCAACTTTGCACCTTTGCTCCTTTGCTTCTTTGCGTGAAAACAAAAATGAAAATCAAATTTTAAATACCCTGCACAATAAAAAAACTCTTTTTAACAATTTATAAATCAATGGAAATGTATAATAAAATCAGGTCTGTAAGTTTATTGGTTTTGTTCTTTATAACAACATCCATTCAAGCTCAACAAAACAAAAAAAAGGAAACCGCTATTGTTCCAAAGGCCGGGCAGGTTTGGTCGGTTGAAAAAGCGAATGCCTGGTATAACGAACACAAATGGATCACCGGAGCGGATTACCTGCCCAGTAATGCTATTAACCAACTGGAAATGTGGCAGGCAGCAACCTTTGATTCCGTCCTTAATGATAAGGAGCTAAGCTGGGCGGAAAACATCGGGTTCAATACCATGCGTGTTTATTTGCACAGCGTGGCATGGAAGCAGGACAAGGAAGGTTTTAAAAACAGGATGAATACATTTTTGAACATTGCAGACCGGCATCATATAAAAATATTATTTGTTTTTTTTGATGATTGCTGGAATAAAATCCCGGTTGCAGGCAAGCAACCGGATCCAAAACAGGGCATTCACAATTCAGGTTGGGTGCAAGACCCGGGCGATCCTTTTTCCAGCGACCCCACCCAGTTCCCTGCACTTGAAAAATATGTAAAAGATGTAATGGACAGGTTCAAAAATGACAAACGGATTTTGCTTTGGGACCTTTACAATGAACCCGGCAATTCGGGCAAAAAAGAAGCTTCTCTCCCGCTGTTAAAAAAAGTTTTTCAATGGGCCCGTGAAGTAAATCCTGATCAACCGATAAGTGTAGGTTTATGGGCATGGGATTTTGAAAAGCTGAATGCATTCCAGGCGATGAATTCGGATGTGATAACCTATCATGATTATGAAGAGCCGCAATGGCACCAGCGTGTAATTGAATTATTGAAAACCCATGGACGGCCATTAATTTGTACGGAGTACATGGCCCGTACAAGAAACAGCAGGTTTTCCAATATACTTCCGTTGTTAAAAAAGCAAAATGTGGGCGCTATCAACTGGGGTTTTGTTGCAGGTAAATCCAATACCATTTATGCCTGGGATACCCCCTTGCCAAATGGCGGTGAACCCGTAGAATGGTTTCATGATATTTTTAGAAAAGATGGCACACCTTATAAGCAGGATGAAGTTGACCTCATCAAAAATTTGAATGGGGTAAAATAAGTTTTAAGCATTTTCTCATGTAGCAGTTTTTAAGTCCTGGTGTTTCTACACCAGGTATATTTATTTGGGTTATTAATTTTTTTTGTCCGGGCCAGGAAGCAATGAGGAGCATCGTTGCATCGCCCTCTTGTACTTGATACCAATGGGCAACTTTAATTACGTTATAATGAGCGGTTCTTTAGGCATAGGTAATGAACTGGCAGAAGGCCCCCCTTTTTGAACATCCCGACCTGTGCCGACCTTTCGGCATTTTTCGGGAAAGCCTGTCCCGGTTCATCGGGAGGGCCGGGGGCAAAACAGGGCCGTTTAAGAATGCTGTGCTATATAATATTACAGGCTTCACCAATCATTTAAAAGCATGTTCAAACAATTAAAAATTTATACAGCTTTATTTATTTTGATATTTTTTGCCGCATCGGCGGGCGGCAAAAAAACAACCGGTATAAATGGTAATGGGATAATAAAAAAACAAGATACGGTACAGGGAATACGGATAGCCTGGGATCATTCTACCATGCAACGCCTGGCGCCACAAAGCGGGCGGAATATCGGTTACTGCGGATATCCCCGTATGATTCAATTGCACGATAAAAGTTTGCTTTGTGTATATGAAGTATCAGGCGGCAATATCGAAAACATAAAAAGTGTTGATAAAGGAAATACCTGGTCGGCGCCGGTTGTGATTGCCACCCGGCACAACGGTATCAATATGGCGGTACCTGAAATATTGGAGTTAAATGACCAGTCTTTACTGGTATCTTATAATCCACGCCCACAACCAATTGAAGCCACCAAACATTTTGGTATCCGCACTAAAAAAAGTTATGATGGCGGGTTAACCTGGACAGATGAACGCTTATTATATGAAGCAGGTTCAAAATTTGAAGACGGTTGCTGGGAACCTTCGCAAATACAATTGCCATCGGGGGAAATACAATTGTTTTTTTCGAACGAAGGCATTTACCTTAACAGCAACGAACAAAATATTTCTATATTCCGTTCAATGGATAATGGCTTAACCTGGACCACTCAACCACGAATTGTTAGCTTTCGTGCCGGCAAAAGAGATGGTATGCCGGTACCTGTTTTATTAAAAGGAAAAAATGAAATACTGTTTTCAATTGAGGACAATGGTGCAGGGCAGTTTAAACCATCCATCATCCGAACGGGTAATGCAGATAATTGGAATACAATAGTGGATGGAGAAAGTCACCACCGGAATAGTGCATTGGCCGAACCATTAGCAGATACGGTTTATGCAGGCGCTCCTTATTTAAGGCAATTACAAACCGGCGAAACTATTTTGGCTTACCAGTCAACAGAAGGCAGAAACCGGCAATGGAACCTGTCTTGTATGCAGGTAGTTATTGGTGATGAAAATGGAAAAAACTTTACCCAAAAAACAATTCCTTTTGATGTGCCATTAAATAAACAGGGCTTATGGAATTCTTTGTGTGTGATGGATGACAATACAGTAATTGCACTTACTTCCACCAATGCATATTCATTGAATACAACAGAAGTATGGATGATAAAAGGGCTTATAATAAATGATACGGCGCCTTCGCTAAAAAAAACACCCGGGCAACAGCTAAAAAATAATAAAAGTAAAAAAGTAATTGGCCACCAATTATAAATAATATGAAACCAGTAAAGTATGTTGTTTTTATTTCCTCTTTTTTGGTAGCCATATCAGCTACACAATTTGCAGGGGCGCAATCTGCCGCCGGTAGCGTTACAAACATTAAACGCCCTGCCACAAAAGAATTAAATAAATTTTACAGCAGTAACAAAAAACCTTTGGCGCCACTTGCGTTCATAAAATTGCCGGCAGGCAGCATAAAGCCACAAGGCTGGATTTTAAAATACCTGGAGCTGCAACGCGATGGCTTAACCGGTAAGCTCGGGGAGATCAGCGCCTGGCTGGAGAAAAAAAACAATGCCTGGTTTAGTGGTAACGGCCAGGGCGACCATGGCTGGGAAGAAGTGCCTTACTGGCTAAAAGGCTATGGTAACCTTGGCTATGTTTTAAAGGATGAAAAGATTATTGCAGAAACAAAATTGTGGCTGGAAAAAGTATTTGAAAGTCAGCAACCCAATGGATATTTTGGTCCACGTATTGTTGAAAACGATCACCAGGATAACAAGGGCCAAACGCCCGATTTGTGGCCCAATATGCTCATGCTCTGGTGTATGCAATCTT
>JANOTW010000029.1:0-3141 GCA_031416575.1 Ferruginibacter sp. | reverse complement strand
AATAGCCGTGGGTGAAACCCATGGTAAATTGAAATTGTGATGACCTCAACCCCGAATGGGGTTGAATTTTAATATACCAGGAAATTCAACCCCATTCGGGGTTGTGCCTGATTTTGTCGTTCATTTCCCCGGGTTTCACCCTGGGCTATTCACATTTAACCCCGTCGGGGTTTTTCCGGAAAATAATATAAAGCGATGATTTTAATTTGAAGTCATGTCGGGAGTTCTGAATTTATGAATGGGTCAACAAAACACAATTAAAGTTGCCCATTGGTATTCAGTATAAGAGGGCGATGCAACGATGCTTAATTGAAATACTTCTGCCGGGACAACAAAAAAAATATGGTTGTATAGAAGGACGTACCGATACGCATACGCTATCGGGATTATCAACGCAACGATGCTTATTCAGGGATCTGATGCCTGGACAAAAAAGATAAATTGCAAAATCCCGATTATTTCGGGAAAAGCATGCACTTTAAACTGTGAAAGATATGGAGTTCTGAACTTATTGAACGGCCACCAAAACGGACATGCCCTTTGCCTGAAAAGGTATATTTTGGTTCATTCGTTTCTTTAGTCCAGTTCCAGCTTCAACCGGTCCCTAAGTTCTTTTACTAATGGGTATTCCTCTATTATTTTCAGGTATTGCTCTTTCCTGTTTAATGTTTTTTCGCCCGGCGCTTCCTTTTCTTCTTTTTCTATTACTACAACCTGATATACCAAAAATCGGTTATTGAAATATTCCTGCAGATGTGTTACCAGACCTGCTCTTTCCTCTTCAATAAATGCTTTGTGTATTTCTCCCTGGGTGATAATTTCAATGGTATTATTATCAATCACCTTTAATTCAGCAGCCCTAAAATTAGTGACGGCGGAGTAATTACTTTTTGCCCTCAGTTTTTCTATAAACAAACCCCAGCAGCCATGCAATTCTTCTTCCGTTAAAGGTTTTATTTCCGTGTCGCCTTCTTTATTTTTCTGCGTTATTTGCTTGCGGATACTTAATAGCGAACCCAGCGACGTACTTACTTCGGGGTTTTGAGCCGTGAGTTTAGCATCTGCCTGTACGGCAGCTAAATTTTGAGTTGATGGCGATTTGTGGCTTACGGCTTTTTTTATTTCCTCCATAGGTTCTTCTAAAATAAGCTTTGCCCCGGAGGCGGGTTTTAAGGGTAAAAGCCCGGTGCGCTGACCTGAAGGCAGGGAAATGGGAACCCTAATAATGGGCAATGCCCTAAACGCTACCGTTTTGGCGCCATCAATTAGTTTTTTTTTACTTACTACGCCATCATTGTTTACCAGCTCCAAAGCCTGTTGTAAATAACTTAGCTTTATAATAGTCAACTCTACGTGTAAACGCTTATTGCGGGCCTGTTTATAATTGATCTCAGCTTCGTTTAAAATATTGAGGGCGCTTACAATAAAAGCGGGTGATATTTTTTGAGCCGTTTGTAAATATTTTTGTTTAAAATCTTCGGCCACTTCCAGTAGCATCGCTACTTTGGCATCACGGCTTACCAACAGGTTGCGTAAAAATTCAGCAAACCCATTTAGTACAAGATCGCCTTCAAAACCTTTCCGGTTAATTTCATCAAACATTAATAAGGCGCTGCTTAAATCCTGCTGTTGTACAAAGCCGAGCAGTTTGAAATAATAATCTTCATCTAAAATATTCAGGTGTTCCAGGGTGTTTTTATAGGTAACGGCCCCGTTTGTAAAACTTACTATTTTATCCAAAATACTCAGCGAATCCCTCATGCAGCCTTCGCTTTTTTGAGCAATTACATGAAGGGCTGTTTTTTCGGCCGTGATGGCTTCTTTTTCACATATTTCCTGTAAATGTTCTACCGTATCATTATTGGTGATGCGTTTAAAATCGAATATCTGGCAACGGCTTAAAATGGTGGGTAATATTTTGTGCTTCTCGGTAGTAGCTAAAATAAAAATGGCATACGGGGGCGGCTCTTCAAGGGTTTTTAAAAAAGCGTTAAAAGCCGATGCGCTTAACATGTGAACCTCATCCACGATGTAAACTTTGTATTTGCCTGCCTGTGGGGCAAAGCGGACCTGCTCCACCAAATTCCTGATATCATCCACCGAGTTATTACTGGCGGCATCCAGTTCATGTATATTTAAAGAAGTACCTGCATCGAATGAAATACAACTATTGCAGGTATTGCAGGCTTCGCCCTCTTTTGTCTGGTTTTCGCAGTTGATGGTCTTTGCTAAAATTCTTGCACAGGTGGTTTTGCCCACTCCCCTTGGCCCGCAAAATAAGAAAGCATGCGCAAGCTGGTTGTTCCTGATAGCATTCTTTAAGGTAATGGTAATGTGCGACTGGCCCACTACAGTTGAAAAGATCTGTGGCCGGTACTTACGGGCTGAAACGATGAATTTATCCATATACTAATATCGCCAACAGGCGGAATAATTTTGAATTGAAATTATAAATGCAAGTTAATAAACGATTTACTCTTTTTGTCACGAATGCACGAATACAAGCTAATAAAGGCTTTATTGGTTCCAATGCGTGCAATGTGCGGCAACTGAAAATATGCATGATACGTGCCGAAATAAATTTCAGACCGCTTCTTTGAAGGCATAAAAAGCGGGTTGTCTTGTGTAAGGACCAGAATAAAATATTTATAATCGTCAGGTAAGGAATTCTGTTCTTACATTAAACACATTGCAACAGGGAACAGAGATCATTATGGCAGGCATCAGGCTCATCACAGGGTTATCTCCCCATTTGGCTACCTTTGCAAATATGGAAATTACAAAGCCTACCCCTAATTATTTCTGGAGCATGTTAACCATGAGATGTCCCAGGTGCCGCCGTGGCCCCATGTTCGGCCACCCGAATGCATATAAGAAACTTAAACTATCCCATATATTCGGGATGCATGATAACTGTCCCGAGTGCGGGCAAAAATTCGACCTGGAGCAGGGTTTCTGGTATGGAACCGCTTATGTAAGTTATGCACTTGCAGTAGCTATTTCCGTTGCTACATTTGTTGCCTGGTTGGTATTGATTGGTGTATCTACGGAAGACAACCGTGTTTTTTACTGGCTTGCATTCAATGGGGTACTGCTGGTAGTATTGCAGCCCTGGATGATGCGCCTGAGCAGGGTTATCTA
>JANOTW010000028.1:0-2811 GCA_031416575.1 Ferruginibacter sp. | reverse complement strand
ATGCTTTTATTGGATTAACATGATAGCCATGAAATATATTTATATCTAAATCAAATAAATCAAATTAATCCTATAAATCATAGTTCAGACATTGGCTTATGATATTGTAAAAGCACATGGCGGTGAATTGAAGGTGGAAACGAAAGAGGGTGAAGGGGCTGAATTTACAATTCAATTGCCAACAATTTAAGTTGATAGGTATGCTTAATCAAATTAATCAAACAAATCATAGTTCAGACAATATGTGAACATCATTATAGCCCATGGAGCCGAATTAAAAGTAGAAACTAAAGAAAGTGTAGGGGCAGAATTTACTATTCAATTGCCAGCTATTTGAGTTAATGGACATGCTTATACTGCACAACGGGTAAAACGGTGATATTTTGGTTTTTTCAATAAAAAAATAAAACAAGTTGCCCCCGTCCCTCCCGATGAAACGGGAGAGGCTTTCCCGAAAAATGCCGAAAGGTCGGCACAGGTCGGGATGTTTCAAAAGGGGGTAATAATTGTTAATTTAAAACGCAATTAAAGTTGCCCAATGGTATGCGGTACAAGAGGGCGATGCAACGATGATGACCAATGCTTCCCTGCCTGGACAAAAAAATCTTATTCAGGTTTTTATCCGTTGGCCTGCTTAATCAAATAAATCAAATTAATCAAACAAATCATGGTTCAGACAATATGTGAACATCATTAAAGCATATCGGGGCCATCTGAAAATAAAAACAAAAAAAGGTGAGTTTGCGGAATTTGTTATTATTTTACCCCATTAAAATATAAGTATGAAAATTTTAGTAGTTGACGATGAAAAAGATATGCAAACCCTCTTTGAACAGCGGTTCAGAAAAGAGATCCGCAACAAGGCCGCGGAATTTGTTTTTGCATTTTCCGGTGAAGAAGCCCTCTCCTATCTTAACCAACACGATCATGAGGCTGTGCTGATCCTGTCCGACATTAATATGCCTGGCATGAGTGGCCTGGAACTTCTACGGCATATCAAACTAAAATATAATGAGCCACCGCCCATCGTAATGATGATTACCGCTTACGGCGACGGGGAAAATTATGAAATAGCCAAACAATTGGGAGCGGATGAATTTTTAACCAAACCACTGGATTTTACTTTATTAAAACAAAAACTTAAAATCAATAGCTGATGGCAAAAATATTAGTGGCCGATGATGAGACGGACCTGGAAATGCTCATCAAACAGAAATTCCGCCAGAAGATACGGGACCATCAATATGAGTTCATTTTCGCGGTGAATGGCAATGACGCTTTGGAAAAAATCAGGCAACATCCCGATGTGGATATTGTATTGAGCGATATCAATATGCCGGAGATGGACGGGCTTACGCTGCTCAGCCGGCTGAATGAATCAAGCCCGTTGATAAAATCAGTCATTGTTTCCGCTTATGGCGATATGGAAAATATCCGTACCGCCATGAACCGCGGCGCCTTCGATTTTATTACCAAGCCCATTAATTTTGAAGACCTCTCTCTTACGATGGAGAAAACCATCAGTCATGTAATACATATCCGCGAAACGATCCGGGCCATTAAGGAAAATAATATCCTGAAAATGTATGTGGATGAATCGGTACTGAATTTTATGGGCAGCCGCGAATTTGAATCTTCCCTGATGATGAGCGAAACAGTAGAAGCCTCCGTTGCGTTTATTGACATCTGCAGCTTTACTACCATCAGCGAAAACGAAGCGCCGGATACGGTAGTTAAATTGCTGAACAAATATTTTGACGTGATGGTGAAAGAGATCATTGCACAGGGAGGCCATATTGATAAATTCATTGGCGATGCCATCATGGCTGTTTTCCGCGGCGATTATCATTTAGACAGGGCCATTGATGCATGCCTTGCCGTTAGAACACAAATAGAAAAATTACCGGCCACTTCAGAAAATGGTTCCTTTAAACCCAAGGTATCCATCGGGATCAATACCGGCGAAATGATCTCTGGCAATATTGGTTCCGCTAATCTGCGCCGCCTGGATTATACTGTAATTGGTGATGTGGTAAACACCGCCCAGCGGTTACAGTCCGCCGCTAAAGAAGGCCAGATCGTTATCAGTGAAGCCTCTTACAAAAAAGTAAAGGAGTCATTCAACTGCCTCAAAGTGGGTGAAGTGAGTATGAAAAACAAATCTATTCCAATGAATGTTTATGAAGTGATGGATTGATGATGAACCACTTTCTTTGTTGCTGAAACCATATCAACCAGCATCCATGCTTTTATCCACCATACATTTTATGTGATTGTTGTCCGGGCAGTAATGGGCATCATAGCCGCATTGATAATCCCGGCAGGGAAGCGTATCGGGGCCCTTCTACACAACCTTTCTTTTTTTTTGTCCGGGCTGAAGAATTTCATGGCATTCCCGAAAAAAATGCCGAAAGGTCGGCACAGGTCGGGATTTCGCAATACAGTTTTTTGTCCAAACTATATTTCATTTCTCAACATCGTTGCATCGCCCTCTTGTACCGCATACCATTGTGGATCTTTAATTGCGTTTTATGTTCGACACATCAAATTCCTTCGTCCCGTAGGGACATAATATCGGTAGCCAGAAAAAAAATACATTCATAGTCCCGTAAGGACGTGATTGTGATAACATTCCATTGGTTTTAAAATATCCCACTTTGTCTAAATTCTTTATATCACATTGTATGTATGCCAACACCAATAAATCACCGCCATCCGGCAGCAATACAGTACAAATCTGTAAAGCAACCAAACCCAAGATTGCTCTTCGGGCTGGGTCGGCTATTGCTTGAAAAACATCTCTACGTATTT
>JANOTW010000027.1:0-2156 GCA_031416575.1 Ferruginibacter sp. | reverse complement strand
TTACTATTTACCAATTATCGTACATTGCTATTTACCGATTACACCTTAGAGACAATATCAATTAATTTGTCTACTGGCAATATCTTTCCAAGTCCAAACATGTCTTTAATATTCATTGAGTTTGTATTTTATAATAGCCGCTAACGTTTTGGTATTGCTGGCAGGTGGGGTTTTTAAAACCGTCTGCCCGGCACCAATGCCTGGATTGTTTTAAAAGTTGACGATAACAACAAAAAGCCAAATTGAAAACCGTCAGCCGGAACTACTGCTGACAGCGTACTGCAGCCGAAGCTTACAACGTCCTGCCCCGCTTGCAGCAATACCCATGTTACAAGCCGGTGCGGAGTTTAAAAACGGTAACAAATAATGGAAGGCCAAACTGCAACCTGCAAAATACTGGTTTGAATGATAAAGCAAAGCAGGATCAAAAACTAAAAACTGTTGGTTTAAAATGAAACCACTGTTGCAATGTCCTGCAAACACTGCCTACAAAATGCAGCCACTGCGTCACACAAAAGCTGTGGCGAAAAAAGCAGGCACTGCCATGGCTGTAACAATTTTAACACTGCATAAAAAAACGTGAACCACAACACCGTCACCCGAAAACTATAGGCACAAACAAACAGGCTTTGATGACTGGCAAGATTTAAAAAGCAGTAACACAAAAAAGCGGAAGGCCACCGCAACAAAATGTGCTGTACCCTGCAACCTGTCATAAGGCCACTGTAACCAACGTACAATAAAACACCCAATAAAAAACTGCGGCTGTTGCCTGCTGTAAGTAAAGCGTGGATTAAAAATCTATTCTGTGTCCCCCGTAAACTATAGCCAAATTGATTGCTGTATAAAACCTGCAGGCAACGAAAAACTATACCCAACAAAGCAGACTAACCGAAATTTAAAAGCGGTAAAGCCGTGAATTGAAAGCAGGTTGCAAATTGAAATGCACTGGCTGGTAACGAAAAAGGCTTGGCGTTGTAGGGGAAATCAGGGAACGTCAGCCCAACCTTACACTAAAGACAAATTGAAATACAATACTTGAGCCTTTATTCTTCAGCCCCTATAACGCCAAACCCCTGTAAGCGGCTGTGGTTATTTGTCAGCCACGTTATGCCATTCATGTTCAATTTTAGTCATTAATAAAGCGTTGTCAAATTTAATAGAACCTTTTGGAAACAAAATTTCATTCTCAAAAAAGCTGGATTTCACGTTGCTTACGTCAAGCGGTCTCACTTGCCAATTATAGGTTTCAAGTTTTAGTCCGTCAAACTTTTTTCCATTAGGTGAATAGCCAATTGCGCCATATTCAAAAAAGTCAGAAACGTTTGCAAGCGTTTCAAAAATAGAATTGCTGTCGAAATGTTTAACTTCTTTTGCGTCTATGGAAATCTGTGTTTTGTCTGAACTTGTAAAGTCGATATGATAATTTTTATTTGTTTCGATTACGTTGAACTTTGCCAAATGATGTTTTCCTGGGAAAAGTCGTCCTCCAATAATTGTGTTTAGCCTTAATGAAGTGTCACGCCTCGGAATGAAAACGCCTTGTTTAATTTGCCCGTCTTCGTCCCATTCAACTGCAATTCTATGAGCTCCATTTTCAGACGATATTCCTATAAAATCTGGAAGTCCTTTTGGTTTAATATTTTTTAGTCTGATTAAACAAATACCAACGATTGCCTTGTCCTTATAAATTTTTGGTCGAAAAGGTGCAGGCAAAATCTTTTCCACGTCTTTGGGGTCAGCCGTAAAGTTGATTAAAATTCGTCTGTCAATAAATCCATGTATTGTTGGAAGTTTCATGTTCGTGGTGTTTGTCCTACCATAGCCGCTTACGTTGACGGCTTGGCGTTGTGGCGGTATTCCGTGTTCCGTCAGCCGATAACTGTTGCTGATTAAATGTACAAATGTTCATTGATTTTCTACTGCCAAATTTATAACGTCAAGCTGGAACAAAAGATGAATAGCGAACTGCTGCCGATTGCTCCAACGTCCCGCCGCCATAATGCCAAACCGATTGTTGTACTAAACCTCTGGTAGTTAAAAGCAGCCCCCACTTGACGCAGGGGCTTTTGTTTTGCAATTTTGTATTCTAAAAAATTATATTATGCAAAACAAAAAAACTACCAGCCTGTGCAGAGCAGGCAAAGATTATGTAA
>JANOTW010000026.1:0-4421 GCA_031416575.1 Ferruginibacter sp. | reverse complement strand
TTGTAAAGGGCGAATATACTTTTACAAGTACACTGTCTGTAACACTACAATTGAGTGGTGTGGTGGCGGTAATAATATAGTTGGTAGTTACAGAAGGGTTTGCGACAACTGAATCGCAGGTAGCACATGAAATATTATTGGTTGGGGACCATAAAATATTATCACTTGAAAATGCCCGGATAGTGGAAGATTGACCCACACATAAAGTATCTATGTTGGGCACAACTTGTAAAAAAGGAATTGGGTTTACTACGGTGGTTTTAATAAGGCTGTCCTTGCATCCGTTTATATCAATGCCTGTTAGTTTTACACTATATGATCCGGGGCTCTTATATTTAAAGGAAACCGGTTGGTAAATAGTGTCATTCACTATTGTATTTCAAAAATTCCAATACCAGAGCGATATGGAATCCGCCGAAATAAATGGTTTAGAATTATTGGTAACGCTAAATAAAGTATTGAAACACATAGCGGATGGTGCATTAAAATTCAGGTCAGGCCCCTTAATTAACACCCGATGATTTAATTGCACGGTATCAGGGCAACTTTGCGGTCCGTAATTGATGGAAACAAAATTATTAAAATTGCCTAAAATGTTTGCTTTAATTGTAATAGCCGGATTACCGGTTGGCCCTATTTGCATTCCAACAATATTCCAGGTATAAGAAACTGAGGGATTAGTATAATTGTTTAGGATCGAAAAACTGGTATTAGCGTTTTTACAGATTGATGAATCCGCATTCACAAGGACAGGATTGGCTGTATAAATTGTTTCCAGGTAGCTATCAGAACAGCCTAAAATAGAATCTGTAACAGTTAGCGATGTAATAAATTGTCCTGAAACAGGATAATTATGTGTTGTATTTAGGGTGGCTATGTTTGCGCTGTTATCACCAAAATTCCATAATACAGCAGATAAATTACCCTGGCTGGTATTGTTGAATGAATATGTTTTTTTGTTAGCGCAGGTATTTGAATAAGTGTAGTTTGCAATGACACCTACCACTTCAATTTGAAAACTGATGGTGGTACCCGGGCAACCATTGAAATAGGGAGTAACCGTCACTGTTTTAAAACCCAATGTGGCGTATTTATGTTGGGTAATGGTATCTGATACTAATGCCGTGCCCCCATCACCAAAATCCCAAATGTACCGGTTGGCATTGGTTGCTTTTGAAACAAATACCGGGGTTTCCGAACCGCAGACAACCGGTTTTTTAGGATAAGCAATATGGTTGAATGGTGGTGTACCATAAGCTAATACAGGAAAATTATAAGTATTTGTACAACCATCGTTGGTAACTATGCTTAATGTAGGTGAATAAAATCCTACCACGCTGTATTGATGAGTTGTATTATTCGTTGCTGTAGAAGATATAGGGCTACCATCTCCAAAATCCCAACTGTAATTGCTTATAAAATCATTTACAGGTACGTTGACAGTTGCATTAAAATTTACATTGGCAGGAATACAGCCTGATGTGGGTGTAGCCGATGCAATGATGGCTGGCTTTATTACGGTGATTGTTGTATTAGCGCTACCTGCACAGCCGGTAGTATCTGTAGCTTTAAGTGTTACCGGATAATTACCAAAATTGCTATAATTATGTAGTGTGTTAGTTGTAACCGTATTTAATGTACCTGAATTATCCCCAAAATCCCAGGCATAGTTTACTATATTGCCGGTGCTTATCGCATTGAAATTTATCGGGCCAGGTGTACAAATATAATTTCTGTTATACCCTATAGAGGTAATAACGGTTGGGTTAATTACGATCGTTTTAGTAACCACAATTGTAGTTAGTGTATAAATCGCTGTAAGTTTTACTGTAAAAGTACCTGCATTGGTATAAGTAACGGATATATCCCCACTATACCCCTTCGTATTATTGCCAAAATCCCATACAAATCCAAGTGGGTTTCCAGTGCAATTTTGGGTAAACCGTATGGTTGCAGGATTGCAGAATACACTATTAGTGCTTTGAAATGTAAAATCCGCAGTTTGCGATGTTGCAAGCAGGGGTAATGAAAAAAAATAAAGTATAAAAAAGGATTTAGGCATTTAGAGCTATATTGAAATTCCCGGAATGGAACGGATTAATTGTTTTAAAAGATTTTTTAATTATTACGCTATCTGCAATTCATATGCCATTAGCGTTGTGTTCCTGTTTTTTCAGTTTCTAATATGCCGAAAATAATTTGATCGTATTCATTGTTGAACAAATGCAATTCAAACAAAAGTTTAATTAGAGCTATAAACGGTTATTAATACAGGATATTATATTTATTGCAGTTTTATCGGTATTACAGGAATACTACAAATAAATGGCATCCCCTGTTTCCATGATCCATAATTGTGCAATGGGAAAAAAAAATTCCTGCATAAATGGTAAAACATTTACTAAGTAAATTTCAATATTTCGTATGGGTTTTAATTTATTTATCCCTATTACCCAGGATATTGGATATTTGTTCTTTTCTTAACTGAGCCGTGGTTTTACTGCTACCATCGTGGCTCCAGCCAGGTGATTTAATGAAATATTTGATTGCTGTAATAAAAGATCCGGATGAATATGCTTTTTTGAATAGATCGCCCCAGGTTTTAAAGGCAACTACCGCAGGATTGAAAGATTCAATATTTTTTGTCAATCCATACCTTGGCCTTTCTTCTTCTGGTTGAAAACTGCCGGACAATCTATCCCAGATAATCAATACTCCCGCATGGTTTTTATCAAGGTATTTGAGATCAACACCATGATGCACCCGGTGGTGAGAAGGGGTATTGAATATGAATTCTATAGGTTTTGGAAGTTTATGAATGGTTTCAGTATGTATCCAAAACTGGTAGATCAAACTAATTTGCTGCATGAATAATATCCAGATCGGGTGAAACCCCACCAATGGCATCCATGCCCAAAAAAGAAAAGCCCCGGTGGCATTGCCCGTCCAGGTTTGTCGCAAGGCGGCGGCCAAATTATAATGTTGCGAAGAATGGTGGACCACGTGGCTTGCCCAAAAATAATTTACATAATGGCTTACCCTGTGAAAACAATAATAGGAAAAATCATCCGCGAAGAATAAGATCAACCAATACCACCATTTATTGGAGTCCAGATTGAACAACCTGAATTGATAAATAAAAGTAAACAGGCCGAATATCAAAGCCTTGGTTACAAAGCCCGTCAATACATTGCCAATGCCCAGGCCCAAACTGCCAAATGTATCCCTGGTTTCGTACAACTTTTTGTTTTCCCTGTAAGAGAACCATGCTTCTATGGAAAGCAGCAATACAAAGAATGGAATGGCGTAATATAATATTGCAGGTGGCAATGGGAATATAATTTATTTTAAAATTACAAAAAATAACCAAAAACCGAAGAAGTTGAATCAACCATTCTTTCTTACTGTAAATAAAATTACAATTGAAGATATAAAATGTTGGCGACAAAAAAATTGCCTGCCTTTCGCAGGGGTTGTTGCTTGTTTTTTATTTACCGGCAGTCGTACTTCATGGCCCGCCCAGCTATGCGGGGGCATTAGCGCATGTCATGTTAATTCCGATTACCGGGTACTCTTTTATGCAACCAATCTTTTTTTGTCCGGGCTGAAGAATTTCATGGCATCATCCCTGTCTGCTTGACGCAGTCAGGCAGGGTTGCATTGGTACATCCCGATAGCGCAGCATATCGTGGACGCCCTTCTATACAACCATTCTTTTTTGTCCGGGCTATGAAGCTATGTGGGGCATCGTTGCATCGCCCTCTTGTACCGAATACCATTGGGCAACTTTAATTGCGTTATAGAAAAAAAACGGACAGTTTTGATTATTAATCATAATAGAAATCAGGCTAATCAAAAAAATCAGTTTCAATCAGCGGTTCAGACAATTTGTACTGAATACCAATGGGCAACTTTAATTGCGTTTTATAATGTGCGATTCTTTAGGCGCAGTTAATGAACTGGCAGAAGGCCTCCCCTTCAGGGGACGGGGGCAAAACAAGGTCATCAAATTATTCATCCCATTAAAAAACTGTTCACCATTTGAAAATAAATGACCTGTAAATTTTTCTTCCCTATGCATCGGGATTATTTACGAAACACAAGCCGCGGCTTATTTGGGTACTCATGTACCGCATACCATTGTGCAACATTGAGCGGGGCCGAATGTCATTGGTGCGGATAAGCCCCCCTTTAAATTAAACAACAATTAGGGGGCGTTCCTAACAGAACTCAAATGCACCATATTTTTTGTTGCTACAAAGAAGGAGTTCAGGTACCATTTTAAAATACCCGCCCGGCATCATCCCGTTTAGGCGGATATTACACTTTACTTCTATGGTTGTGGAATATGTCCTTGGTGATACTTCGGCAGGCTCAGCACAACAACTACGGAACACGGCATAGTTGAAGTATTATTATTG
>JANOTW010000025.1:0-5688 GCA_031416575.1 Ferruginibacter sp. | reverse complement strand
CTGATGAACCGCCCGGCATAACGCAATTAAAGTTGCCCAATGGTATTTAGTACAAGAGGGCGATGCAACGATGTTGAGAAATGAAATATAGTTTGGACAAAAAACTGTATTGCGAAATCCCGATTTTTATCGGGAATGCCATGAAATCCTTCTGCCCGGACCAACAAAAAAAAATATGGTTGTATGGAATAAGATTATACAGGCTGTTTCCCTTTTTTTTAAACCCGTTTACTGATCAATTTCACATAGGCAGCGTTTTCTTTCAGCATTTGCATTCCCAACGCAAATTTCATGTAAGGAATGTGCAGCGATTCATGGTTTTGTTTACTGATGTTATAGAGAATGACCAAGTGGCGGATGATCTCCTTCCATGCATAAAAGATAGAATGCCCCGGGTCGTAAATATGTGTTGGTTCACTGCCTGCTCCGTTTAATTCAATGATTGAAAAATTTTTTCCGTGCCGTAATTCTTCCCAGGTATTGTACCGTATATCCATACGGCCAAAATAAAAACCGGGTACTTTTTTGCAAACCCCATCAATTGTATCAATTAATTCTTCATCAATCAAATGGCTTATATCTATAAACTTGGCGCCCCGGCTATGATTGCCATAAGGCACCAATAAATGCTTTTCATCTTTTGCCAATACTTGCCGCAGGATACCAGCATGCGTTCTTTGTAAGGTTGACAACTGCAAAATAAAACGCTGATCCTGTAGTAGTAGTTGCTCAACCGTGGACACGCCATTACCCGTAACCGTTAAAAATTCCTTTCCAACAATACCTGATATACGCCCCTTCGTTTCGTTGGGATACCGGTAATAAAAAATACCGGCCTCCTTTTCGTAAGGAATGAATTGCTGTACCAAAAAATCTACTTTGCTGAGGGAGGCATAATTTAATAATTCTTCTTCGGAATGTACTTTTTCAACACGCAAACCCCGCATGCCGATATCGGGTTTGGCTATTAAAGGAAACCGCAGTTTTGTTTTCGTTAACTCATTTAAAATATCTTTTCCGGTAGTGCCTGATTTGAATAATAAAGTAGCCGGGTAATATTGTGGAGGAATAATATCGTAGATCCGCTTTTTACTTTCCAATAAAAAACCACCATTTTTTATGGATGGATTTGAAGTGTTGAAGAAGAAAACCGCACGGGCTTTAATCCCTAACCAAAACCAATAAATATAGATAGGGCTATACACCAAATTAAATGGCCAGTATTCCCAATGAAACAACTTAATGAATAACGGCTTTTGTAATATTTTTTTCATGTGCGCCTTTTTTTCTTATAATGCACAAGAGGAGATATGATTCAGCTTCGCGTTGTAAGTGGCCCCATCCAATAAATCAATGTAATGCATAGTGCCGGTTTCCTTTGTCAATTGAATACCCGTGATGCTTACGGTAAATAGTTGTCCATCCCTGTTCATTCTGATATCATTTTGCTCATCCCCATCGCCGGCAAATTGATGAAAATGAAAAATATCCGGGAGGGATGGCCGGGGGTTTTCGCTAAGCCATTTTACAAACCATTCTTTTCTTTTGCTTTGCACCGTTTCATCGTATAAAGTAGCGCTGCTCCAGATATGATTTTGCCCGGTGTTCAATTGTTTATTATATTTTTTGCTCCCGTCCCACCGACATTCATACAGTGCGAAATCCTGGAATAAAATAAGCGTGAATGGTTCAATTGCTTCCAGGTTTATTTGTGAAAAACAGGTTGCAGGACCGGGTGCCGCAAGGATGTCAATTAAAATCAACCCCCTGCTTCTTTTATAAGGTGGTTGTGATGGGTGGCTGATAAAAGCGCCGTTAAGTAATACAGCGGCATTAAAATTATCTTTTATGGCGATCCATGTACCACCTGCACCGGCATCTTTGGGAAAAAGCAAGCGGGCTTCTTTCAGTTTATATATCTTTGGTGGCAGCGCCTGGTCACGCTGCACTTTCTCATCACGGCTTGCCGTAAGGAAGAAGGAATTTTTTACCCGGATGAAAGTTACTGTGCACATGCTGTACGATGCTTTATGGTGGAAATGGCAATTCCAAAATTTTCGGGTATTGTAATAGCAGCTACTTCATTTATGCCAATACGAATAAATGCCATGTGGTGAATGGCATGCTCCAGGTTGTATATCAATTCGCGATGGTAATTGGTTGCTACCACTAATAACCCGGGTGAATTTTCACTGTAATCCTGTTCCAGGGCCAGCGGCTTATCCGGCTTGTTCAAAAAGCCTTGCAACCGCGATAATGTTTCATTCGCAAAATGAATATCTGTTTCAATGCGAAAATCCCTTTTACGTTTATCATAGTTTACCATACCTGCTGAATAGCCCTTATCCAATTCAATGAACAATTCAATGATATGCCTTACGTGTTGCCCGATGGTTGCATTGAATAAGGTTGTAACCGGCTGCACATACTGTTGGGGCGTAAGCTGTAGAAGCGTTTCGCTTAACTGGATAAATACATTTTTTATGGCTTCCTGCAAATGCATGGTTGTTGTTTTTAAAATTAATTTTATTTCGCCAAAACAGATAATGAAACCGTAAGGTTATCTGACAGCACCAGGCTTTTACCCCCTACTCCAAAATCCCTGCGATTTAATTTGAACTGCCCCTCAAATAAATAACCTTTATCCTTTGGTGAAGCTGTAAAGGGAAAGGACACTCTTTTTGTAACACCCCTGATGGTGATGTTTGCCTCCATAAAAAAATCCCCCGCCTTTGTGGAGTTGGTTATTTTAGTGGATGAAATACTGATAAGCGGATATTTTGCCACATCAAAATATTCTTCTTTTTTAAGATGGTTATCCCTGGAATTATTACCAGTATTTACAGAGGCTGCGTCCACACTTGCACTTAATGATGATGCCGGAGGATTGGATGGATTGAAAGACAATTTTCCCCTCAACCCCTTAAAATTACCATTAACATTGAGCCCGAAATTTTTAATGGAAAACTTTACCTCTGAACCATTAACATCGGGCGAATAATTCTGTGCAAACAGGCATGTCACAAAAATTGTAACGGCAAAAGATAGCATTATTTTTTTCATTTTTAATTTAAAAAAAGCTTAGCGCTGCCAAACAGGTGATCAAATAACCGGCAATGAACCAATGCGTATTTATATTGAGTAAAATCAACAGTTCCGGTAATATCATAAACCTGTGTCCCGCTGATTGATTTTAATTTTCCCAGGTCAATAAAATTAATTGGCAACACTTCTTTAGACAGATAGACGTGAAGACCGGGGCCATTGGAAATATTTACACTGTCAAGTACCAATGTATATTTACCATCTTTCATCAATAATTTGGCTTTGCCTGATACAGTACCATAAGGGCCATTTTCGAAATTTCCAGTGTACTTAACCTTAGCAGTGGTATCAACCCTATCCATGGCCGGTGCTGTAGGTGTGTTGTTTTCCTTTTTACAAGCTCCTGAGAAAGTTACGATTACTAATAATGAAAACAAATATTTTTTCATATAGATGCTATTTTAGTATTAAAAATTATAGGATACAGCCGCCCCGAAATTATTGGCCTTATTGCGAAACCGGTCAACCATTGTTCCATCAGGCGCTGTCTGTTTTATAGTGGTGGTTTTATATTCTGTAAATAAAAACTGATATACTCCCCTCACACCCCAGCGATCGTTCAATTTATATTTCAGTGAAAACTCCGAGTTTAAAGTGCCATGATCCAGATCACCGGTTAGCAATGCATTAAAACCGGCAGGTTTTGCATTGGGCTCCGTTCTGGTAATGCCATTGCTTGTTAATATAGCGGATGATTTTCTGCCAAAAGTGAATCCAATCAAATCAATATTAAAAATCGCACTCCACCTCCGATTAAAATTATATCCAAAATTGGCAGTTAAATTTAAGGCATTAACGAATGGCCTTTGCACGGCAAGTGTATCCCAGTTCTCTGTTTTTTGTCCTGCAAAAAATATCAGGAAAGGTGTTGTATTCGTTCTGGACAACTTTGCCGGAGCAGTAGTATATTCTAACTTTTCCCCAAACGCACTTGTAAACCTGGCCCCTAAACCCGCTTCCAGTCTTTTCCTTTTCCCTGTTTTCCAGGTATATACATAAGATACAGCAGCAGCACCCTGCGATTTACCGATGGTTGCCGCCAAATCCATCCACTGGCTTTTTCGGGAATTTATCTTTTCCTGGCTAAAGCTAACAAGGTACCCGAATAAAAAAAATGCGATTGCTAATAAGTTTTTCATAACCAATATTTAGTTTTTAATTTTACTAATGAATAAATTTGAGTGCGGTAGATTAACACAAGTGCAAGACTGGCGGCAAATACCAATACTGCATATACGAATAATTGGCCGCCATCGTTTTTTACTTCCATACCTAATTTAGTAAGATGAAAAAAAATAGCGCCGCTCATCAATCCCATTGCCAGCAAGGCACCAAACACGGTAGTTCGTGGATATGAAATCAGGATAGATGCTATTAATTCCATTAGACCCGTACCAATTCTTCCCCAGGGTTCCATGCCTAATGTACTAAAGATATATACCGATTCTTCGGAGGCCGTGAATTTGAAATAGAGTGTTTGCAAAAGGATAACGGCAACTATCAAACGGAGCAGCCAGGTTCCTGCTGATTTTAGATTGTTTTTAGTCATTTTGTTAGTTGATAAGTTGATTAGTTAATGATCATTGAAAAACTGCACAAGTGATAAAAACGTGAGGAAAATTTTTTGTCCAGGCAGAGAAGCAATGAGCATCATCGTTGCATCGCCCTCTTGTACTTAATACCATTGGGCAACTTTAATTACGTTTTAAATTATTTCCAGATGGGTGCATCTCAAATTTTATTTGGTTATTGTACAATATAAATATCACTAATTTATCCCATGGGCAGTTTGGATACTTATTGCCTATCACTGCTTTGTTTTGTTCAAAATAAGCAACGGGGCCGTACCCTTGCAAGGCGATACCGTCTCTCAGATTGTAATTCTTCTTTTCTACCGGCTCCTGGGCAAAGAGTGTAATTGATGCAATTATGCTAAAAATGATTGTGATTGTAATTTGTTTCATAAAAGAAGCCTTAGTTGTTTTTTACCATTTACGCATGAAATTTATTTCCCTTTCTTACAGATTTATTTTACGTGTAAAGTAGCTGGTACCTACACAAAAAATCAGGAGATAAAGATAGATGCCAAATGCAATTGCAATTAGTCGTCTAAATGACATTCTCCGGATATTTTGATAATATTTATAAAGCACAACCATACAAAATTATAAAACTGCTATACTTCGCAAGGGATAAATTAGTGATTATTTTTTAAAAAATAGCGCAAAAATATACAAGGTCCCACATGTAATGTTGTATTGATTCGCTAAATATCCCGATGCATACGGGAGTGAAAGTTCCCCTATGGAATGCGGTAAATGGAAGTCCCGATATTCGGGATTAACATAACACAACGATGCTTAATAGTAGTACTTCAGCCGGTCTCATAATATATTAATCACTTTATTGCCCCTTGTGGAATATAAATACATTATAGGTCCTTTTGTTAAGCACCACTATCAAATCGCAGACCATGCGCTGATTGTAAACGGATTCAACCCCATTTGTCTATTGCCTTACCTTTGGCCAAATTTTTCACTTTAACCATGATCACATTTATTATATCCGCAGTTTTTGTTTTGG
>JANOTW010000024.1:0-5635 GCA_031416575.1 Ferruginibacter sp. | reverse complement strand
CTTTACGGGTAATGGCTGTGCTTGATCCTGTAAAACTTATCATTACCAATTACCCGGATGGCCAGACCGAGGAGTTAGTTAGCGATAACGGGCCGGATGAATCCTATGGCACCAGGGTCGTTCCTTTCAGCAAAGAACTGTGGATAGAAAGAGAAGATTTTATGGAAGAACCCGCAAAAAAATGGTTTCGCCTGGCGCCTGGTGCGATGGTTAGGTTAAAAAGCGCCTTTATCGTTAAATGCGAAAGCTTTATAAAAGATGCGGATGGAAATGTTACTGAAGTTCATTGCACTTATTTTCCGGAAAGCAAAAGCGGTGGGGATACAAGTGGTATCAACGTTAAAGGAACAATTCATTGGGTTAGTGTAAACCATGCTTTACAGGCGGAGGTTCGTTTATATAACCGTTTATTTAAAGTGGAAAACCCATCACAGGAAGAAGGAGATTTCAAAGATTATATCAACCCGGATTCACTACAGGTTATTCACAATGCATATATAGAACCTTCCTTAAAATATGCCGCCGCTGGAACGAATTATCAATTTATCCGGAAAGGGTATTTTTGCGTGGATAAAGAAACCACAGCAGAAAAGATGGTATTTAACCGTACCGTTTCATTAAAGGATGCCTGGGCGAAAGAGGCAAAGAAAGGATAGAAAAAAAAAACTATGAAAATAAAGATGCCGGCAAATGCCGGCATCTTTATTTTAGAAATAACCGCTTTTGGGGGGTGTATCCCAAATTGTAGCTGGCTGGTGAGGGTACCAGCCACAGCTTTGATAAGGATAGCAACAATTTGGAATGCACCCACTTTTAAGTAACAACCTCCCCTGAAAAAAAAGTCGTAATTTTAGGAGCAGGTATTTAATAAAACGGTAAAGAAGAATGAAGATTATACCTCTCATATTGCTATGTACAATACTCCCTTTTGCTTTTCAGGAAGACCCCTTTAAAAAAAAGAGAGAAGAAATGGTGTTGCAAACCATAGAAGAAAGAGGGGTAAAAGACAAGGCCGTATTGAAATCAATGAAGACTGTAAAGCGGCATTTGTTTGTTCCTGAAAAAAACATTTCCAATGCTTATGATGACAGGCCATTGCCTATAGGATACGGGCAGACAATTTCACAACCATTTATTGTTGCTTACATGACTGAAGCAATTAATCCGAAACCCGAATATAAAGTGCTGGAGATTGGAACAGGCTCCGGTTACCAGGCCGCTGTCCTGGCCGAAATAGTAAAAGAAGTGTTTACCATTGAAATTATACCGGAGCTTGGAAATGCCTCGGCAGCAAGATTGAAAAAATTGGGATACTATAATGTGAATGTAAAAATAAGGGATGGATACTATGGTTGGCCGGAACACGGGCCTTATGACGCAATAATAGTAACTGCCGCTACTGAATTTGTACCTCCTCCATTAATTGAGCAATTAAAAGAAGGTGGAAAAATAATTATTCCTATAGGCTCTCCGTTTATGAATCAAATGCTTATGTTAATAGAGAAAAAAGGAAAGAAAATAACTACTAAAAGTTTAATGCCCGTGATTTTTGTACCGTTTACAAGAAAGAAGGAGTGAGGTGTGAATGGTGAGTTGTGAGAAGAACCAGCAATCACTCACCCTATTAAAAATCATTTACCCGTTAGAAAAAAAATATTTTATTATTTTTGATAAGTTATTTACGTGCAATTATGTTAATGGAATATGTTTCTGCTGCAATGCGTAAGGCGCATTATGAATTGCTGCCGGATGATAAAATGTATTATGGTGAAATTTCGGAGTTTGAAGGTGTTTATGCAACAGCAAAGACTTTGGAAGATTGTCGCGAAGAATTGCAAGCAGCGCTGGAAGATTGGCTTCTGTTAAGCATTTATAAAAATTTACCTGTGCCTGTTCTGGATAATATTTCACTTGAAGTAAAACACGTGGCCTGATGCCACAACTGGAGATCTATTAAACGAAATGATTTAATAAGTTATCTAAGGCAATTAGGTTTTAGTGGTTCTTATGCCGGTGGTAAACATCAGTTTATCATAAAAGGAAAACTTCGCCTCACTTTACCTAATCCTCATCAAAACGAAATTGGCGTTAATCTTTTAAATATGATCCTAAAACAAGCCGGAATTTCAAAAGCGGATTGGGTGGTTCTTTAAAGAAGAATGGTTTGATTATAACCCAAACTTGAATATTGGGTATTGAATATTTATTTGAAATTTACAAATACTCCAATAAAAAATATTCAATAATTAATACTCGTGCTCAAGTCGTTAAAATACAAGCTTCATTTATCAATCGCCCTTCTCTCCGCGGCCATCATCGCTTTTCAGCTTGCTTTAATACAAATACTTTCTATCGTTCAATGGTACCATTTTGCTTATATGGTTATTTCGATGGCGCTGCTTGGGTTTGGTGCAGCGGGATCCATGCTGGCGATTTTCCGGAAAAGCCTGGTAACCCATTCAGCAATACTTCTACCGTTTTTAATGACAGGTACAGGCATTGCGATGTCATTGGTAACGGATGTTTCGCAAATGCCTTTTATCCGTTTTGATTCTTATTTATTGTTTGCTGAATATTCCCATATAAGCAGATTGCTGCTTACTTACGGGTTGTTTTTTATTCCGTTCTTCCTCGGCGCTTTAGCCATCGGGCTGGTATTTGTAAAGTATGTTGATGATATCGGGAAAATTTATTTCGCGAATTTAGTAGGTTCGGGTGCAGGGCCCATAGTGGCCTTACTGCTTATCTGGTTGTTCTTTCCAAAGCAATTACCGGCTTTAATTGCCATCTTGCCTGTGTTGGCGGGGGTGATGATTGTTCCAAAAAATATACGGCTTTTACATATCGGGTTTTCGCTGGTTGCTGTAGTGGTTATCACCTGGAAATGTCTGTATCCCCCTACCCTTATCTTATCGGAGTACAAAGACCTTAGCAAAGCATTGCTGCTTCCGGATGCAAAGATTACACTGGAAAAAACAAGTCCTTATGGCATTGTTCAAATGGTGTCTTCACCTGTTTTAAGATATGCACCCGGCATGAGCCTTACCGCTCAAAAAACAGCGCAAATAAAAATGGCTGCGTTCATAAACGGTGATTGGTTTGGTGCAGTCACCGACTGGAAGAAAAGGGATTCTTCCATGATCCTTGATTATACAACTTCAGCGCTCCCATACATAATGGCAAAAAGAAACGATGTGTTGGTGTTGCAGGCGGGTACAGGCATTGATGTAGCACATGCGGTGAGCCGAAGAGTAAAAAATGTTGTCGCGGTGGAAGCTAATCCGATAATTCTTTCCACTTTACAATATCAGTTTGCAAGCGAAACTGATTCTTTGTTCTCTCATCCTGGCGTATCAGTTCATAATCTTGGGCCACGTACATTTTTATCAATGGATACTTCGCATTTCGACCTGATCGCTTTACCCATTGTAGGGGCATTTGGCGGCTCCCCGGGATTATATGCACTGCAAGAACAATTTATGCTTACCAAGGAAGCATTCCGCGAAATGTGGCTTAAGCTGAATGCAGGGGGAGTTATTAGTGTAACCTCCTGGATGGACTATCCCATTCGAAACCCTTTAAAAATTCTGGCTACCATGGTGGAGGTTCTTAAAGAGTTGGGTATTCAAAATCCAACAAATCATATTGCGGCGATCAGGAGCTGGGGCACGATAACTTTTGTGATGACAAGGTCATCTTTGCAGGAGAATGAGATCAATCATATCCGTAGCTTTTGCGAAGAGATGTTGTTTGATCCCGCTATTCTTCCACAATTGACTGCTGAAGAGCGCACCCGCTATAACCAGTTTCAGGATGATCTTTTTTTTGATTATGTTGACAAAATATTTTCTTCTGAGAAAGGTGCGTTTTATGCAGACTATGATTTTAATATTAAACCCGCTACAGATGATAAACCGTATTTCTCTCAATATATTAAATGGGGCAACTTTAACCGGCTGGCACAATTCTTTGGCAACCGCTCACTTCCATTTTTCGGGATAGGTTACCTGCTGGTGATTATAACACTTATTCAAATTTCGATAGCTTCTTTCATTTTAATTCTTCTTCCCCTTTTTAAAATTGGATGGAAAGGGAAAAGTAAAGCCGGCATTATTCTTTACTTCAGTGGAATAGGATTGGGCTATATGTTTGTTGAAATGGTATTTATACAACGCTTCATCTTATATTTTGGTAACCCGGTATATTCCGCATCAGCAGTCATTACTTCATTGTTAATTTTCTCAGGATTAGGCAGCTATCACTCAAACTATTTTTCGCTTAACAGGAAATGGCTGTTGATGATATTCACATCTATCGTTTCTATGCTTTTTACTTATTCATTTATACTAACACCCGTTTTGCAACAAACGGTTCATGTAAACCTGTTCCTGAAATTGCTGATCGTTTTCCTGACCATAGCGCCCCTGGCCTTCTGTTTGGGCATTCCTTTTCCGGCAGGACTATCACATATTTCAAAAATGAACAAAGAATTTGTACCCTGGGCCTGGGGAGTAAACGGATGTGTATCTGTAATAAGTACCGCTCTATCTACTATGGTAGCTGTAGAAATGGGATTTACCTGGGTAATGTTAATTGCGGCATTTGCTTATTGCATGCCATTATTTATACAGTTAAAATGGAAGTAACATCGCATAGCCGCAGGAATTAGGCGAAGGTATTGTAGCGGTACCTTACTCTGCCGGATAAAAATATTTCAGACTAAAAGAAGTAAAGCCACCATTTTTAAAAAAGCTGGTGATTTTATGCGCTTATGGCCTGCGTGCCCTACCTACCTGCAAAGTGGCTGGCACCAAATTTTAGTTAGTAAATAACCATATTTATTCCTGTTTTTTGCTGTATGTTTCTTTCAATGCAAGATGCGGAAGCGCCGAGGCTATCAACATCACAATAGTGGCAATTAGCATCAAAAAAATACCAATCTTTTTTTCAGGGCAGTATGCATTGTAGCAAGATACAAACAAAATATAGGTTTTAACAGCATACCCTACTCCCAATGCACAAACGAACAAATTGGTTCTTTTCGCCCATATTTTTGGCAACAGCATCAAAGTCAATACAATTATTCCAATAGTTACCAGCATCTTTCCGGGTTTGCCATAATTATTCTGGTAAGAGTAAAATCCGGTGAATGTTCTTTCCACCTCGCTGGCAATATGTGCATCCGCATAATAGGCCCATGGCATAAAGCAGGAAACGATCAGTACAATGCAGGCTGCTAATCCTATCCAATGCAAAATTTTAGGAACCATAATTTTAAAAAATTCCCTCTCCGTGTGGAGAGGGATAGTTTGTGAAGAGAGGTCCCGACCAGATTCGAACTGGTGTAGAAGCTTTTGCAGAGCTTTGCCTAGCCACTCGGCCACAGGACCTTTTATTAATTATATCGTCAAATACTGGTCGCTTATAAAATCGCCATTCCTAAAAACAAGTTCGTATAAAACGAATCCGGGGAAAATCATTCCCGTTCTCCTGTCCGTAAACAAACGGATACCCGGTTTTTTATTGCGTGGCAAAAATAGGATATTTTTTTATTAGAAATTGTAAATAGTTAATGCGAAATTCGGGATTCTAAATAAAAATGTATGACCCGGATAGCAGAATCGGAACTGATCAT
>JANOTW010000023.1:0-1782 GCA_031416575.1 Ferruginibacter sp. | reverse complement strand
TTATTAGTTGACCGGCAGTAGTTTTTCATGGCCCGCCCCGCTATGCGGGGGCATCATCGTTGTTCTTGCCCCACAGTATTGTGAGGGGCCACTCTTCTATACAATCATTCTTTTTTTTGTCCGGGCTGAAGAATTTCATGGTGTCATCGTTGCATCGCCCTCTTGTACTGAATACCATTGGGGAACTTTAATTGCGTTTTACCGGGCGGTTCATCAGGCGCAGTTAATGATCTGGCAGTAGGCCTCCACTTTTTGGGCAATGCCATTTAGTTAAGGAATAATATCACTCCGCCGGGGCGGATTTAAAATTTCTTTATACTTTTTATATTTCTACAATCCTGTCAGCCTTTTGGGCTTTAAAATCCCGTAGGGATGATATGATTGTAGAAATTGAATACAAAATACAAATCCAAACCCCGAAGGGTGACATTATAGGTTACAAGAAATCCCTTAACTAAATCATATTGCCCTTTTGGAACATCCCGATTTTTCGGGAAGGGGCCGGGGGTAAAACAGGGTCTTCAAATGATGCCTCCCTTTAAAAAACACTTCGCCCTTTGAAATTAAATGACCTGTAAATTTTCCCTCCCGATGCATCGGGATTATTAACGAAACATCGGCCCCGGCATATTCGGGTACTCTTATAACGCATGCCATTTGGCATCTTTTCCCACATTGTATTTAGAGAAACATCAGTTGCAATAGGGCAAAAACTGTCAACAGGTTGCCACTTTTCCCATCCCCGGATTGCTTATAAATTAAGAGTATCCTTATTGGGGCGGAGGCGATTTTAGCTTACGCGATAGCCTATTTGCACCTGCCGGTTTTTTTGGAGCAGGTACTTTACCTTTTAACTTGTTGAGGGCCTCATCAACGGTAAAAGTAATTTCCTGTTTAGAAAAATCACTCTTATATTTTATTTCCTTTTTCATCGTGTAAAATGATAAAATTTTTCTCCTGATAAAAAAGCGGTGAAAATTACACAGGGCATAAAAATAAAGGGTTGCAAATAATTAATTTGCAACCCTTTCAAATGTGCGGCAAAGGAGATTCGAACTCCCACGCCCTTTCGGGCGCTACCACCTCAAGGTAGTGCGTCTACCAATTTCGCCATCGCCGCAATAACAATCAGTAATTACCTGGTGTTCCGGTTACTGTGAGGAGTGCAAATGTAAAAAATTTTAATTGTAAAATTTTAATTGCAGCCAACCTGCTGAAATTATACTGCGTAAGGGATAAATTAGCGCTATTTTATTTTATTACCCAAACAAATAAAAACAAGGTACCCCTTCCCCTAAACTGGTGAAATTTATTAATTTAAAACGCAATCAAAGTTCCCCAATGGTATTAAGTACAAGAGGGCGATGCAACGATGATGCCCATTGCTTCACTGCCAGGACAAAAAATCTTCTTCACGTTTTTTATCCCTTGCATAGTATAATAAAATCCGAGTGGGTAAATCTATTTTTTCAGTACGATCCTGAAAGTAGTCCCTTTACCAGGTTCGGAATTTTTTACAAACAGCTCACCTTTATGATATTGTTCAATAATTCTTTTTGATAAACTCAGGCCCAGGCCCCAGCCGCGTTTTTTTGTAGTAAAGCCGGGTTTAAAAATGTTGGCTACATTTTGTTTGCTAATCCCTTTTCCAGAGTCTGTTACGTCTATTATCGCGGCTGCCGTTTCATTTTTTATTTTGATTTGGATACTGCCTTTTCCTTCCATGGCATCCAATGCATTCTTTAATAAATTTTCAATTACCCAGTCAAACAGGGGGCCGCT
>JANOTW010000022.1:0-6869 GCA_031416575.1 Ferruginibacter sp. | reverse complement strand
ATTTACAGTCATTGAATAAAAAAACATTAGACAACGATTCTATAAAAAATAGTGCGGCGGCTAACATTCATTCAGGTAGAAGAAATGCCCAAAAAAAATACCCCCGTTTGAAAGAGCTACCGTGGCCATTTTTGCTACCTGCCTGTCCCGTTTTTGTGGAAGTATTATGCTTACAAGAACATCAACGAATGTTGTTATAGGTGCAAGTGTAGCCCGGCCTTAGGCTGGGCCTCAGTATGTTGTCCGCTGTCAGCGGTAGTTCCGGCTGACAGTTTTCAATTTGGCTTTTTGTTGTTATCTTCAACTTTTAAAACAATTTCGGGCATTGGTTCCGGGCGGATGGTTTTCAAAAACCCCACCTGACAGCAATACCTGATCGTTAGCGGCTATTGTAAAGCGACACCCTACACTAAATGGAAATTGCATATAAAATAAGAGAGGACTTAATTTCACATTTAAACTTTGTTAGGTTGACGATGGCATTAATGCCACCAGACAAAGGAGGAGGTATTTTTAATCCAACAGTAATTCAATCCATTAATGCGACAGAAGATTTTATAAACGTATCCAATGAAAAACAATTAATCGAAGGCGGTCCAGTAGTTCTAAATGCTCTTGACCCAATATTGAAATCTTTGATTAAGAATTTTCCGCCAAAAAAAGACTTACGGGAAATTTCTCATTCCTTTCAAGAACTTTTAGGACAAGACCAATCCCTCTTTTCATACGGTATTCCTTTTGATTGGCTTGACCTGCACATTGACATTTCAAAATTTTTAAGTACTGACATTCCATATCAAGCTAAGATTGGAACAGGACATCATGCAGGGAAATTTTCATTAGAGGAAATGTATTTAATGGACGACGGTTTTTTCTTTTTAGCGTTAGCGGAGACTGACCTTAAACTACTTTTAAGCTTAATTCCTGAAATGAACCGTACACAAAAAGATGGATATGCAGACCCCGATTTTTACAATAAAGCTATATATATAAAGCTAAATATTTGTAGTTACGCCAGAAATTCAATTACAAATTTATATTCATTCATTGAATGTTTTGTGAACAGTATTGGTTACAACTTTTACTTACGCAACAAAAATATTTTGGAACAGAAAGACCAAGAAACTTTACAAGGATTAAAAGGAAATGGTTACTTATCCCTTGAACATAAATTAGAAAAGTTTCACCAAATCATAAGAGCTGACCAAAAACAAAAATTTTGTGTTACGGACAGCAAACAATTAAAAGAACCATTTTTGACCTTTCTTGAAGAGTGCAAAGAAATCCGTGACGCAGCAATGCATTATTCACCCAACAAGAAAGCCATTTGGTTAAAGCCAACTGATTGGACAGACAAAGCGAAACAATATTCAGAGATTTCAATTAAAGTGGCACAAGTCTTTTGGAAATCATGTTACCCAGACAAAGATTTTCCATTTTACTTGCGTGGGTTGGACTATTTAGAATGCTACAATGGTGCTTTCAAACGCATGACAGAAAGCACTACGACAAGAGAGAACAACAGCCGCTAACATTAAGAACAATAGCCGAAAGCCCCCAGAAAAAGCCCCCCATTAAAAAGATGTTAGTGGGGGGCTTTTGGTTATTGTTTGTTGACCGGCGCCTTGCAGGGTGCCACTGCTCCTTTACTGTAGGCAATTAGTAGCTAAGAGCGCTCTCTAACTTGCTTGGGAAGATCACTGTTATAAAAACCGGCCACCGCCTTATAATGGCTTTATATTTATACACTTTCTTTAAAGCATGGACGGGAAACAGAAATTTTTGGTTGCCGCGTTTGGCTGATACCCATTTTTTATTTTTTATGCCACCGCCACTAACGATGCAATGCAGGTGTGGATGAAAACTCAGGTTTTGCCCCCACGTATGAATACTGCACAAGGGATAAATTAGTGGTACTTTATTTTGTTCCCCAAACAAATAAAACAAGCTACCCCTATCCCTCCCGATGAATCGGGACAGGCTTTCCCGAAAAATGCCGAAAGGTCGGCACATGTCAGGATGTTCCAAAAGGGGGTAAAAATTATTAATTTAAAACATAATAAAAGATCCCCATAGGTATGCAGTACAAGAGGGCGATGCAACGATGATCCACATAGCTTCTTAGCCCGGACAATAAGTTTTTCTTTTAAAATCAATGGCAGAAAAACGGCGGGTAAGGAATGTGTACCTACTCCTACATTTAAAAAAAAGGACATTGGATAAAATTATATCGGCGCCGGGTAATCTTTTTCAATAACACTTCCCAATCTTTATTTTGGTTACGTATTGCATATCTGAAATATTTTTATTAGGTTTACTTTAGTCAATATTTCAAACATTGTTTGCTATATTAAATACCTCACTCCACAAAAAACCCTGTTTTTAAAAGTAAGCCTTCCATTATTTCTTAGAGTGGCTGGTATGTTGAAACAGCGTGAAAGACTGAGTCTTTTAAGCACTATTTAAATACTGGGCAAATGCCACGCTATGAAAATTTAATGAAAAGTGGGAATTGATTTCTATTACTTTTTCTAACCAGCTAACCCTGTATAAAGTGAATATACAAGGGCGGTACGCCACATTAAAATGTATCTAACAACTCTTATTATAACTCTTAAAACTTTTACAATGGAAAAAAGTAATCTACTCAAATTAAGTTTGCTCTTAATGGTATTAAGCTTAAATGCCTTAGCAATGGTTTTTGCTCAAAAACCCGGTAGCAGCGCCAAAGCGCTTAAGTTGATAAACAGTAATAAAATGAAATTGGGCATGTCTTTAAATGATGAAAAAAACATGGTTATCCTGAATGAATACGAAGATAAATCGACCGGGATTTATATGGTATATGCACAGCAAACATATAAAGGCATAGGCATTTACAATTCAATACAGGTAATGGCATTTAAAAATGAAGCGCTTGTTTCGGCTACGGGTAGCCGCATTTCTAAAATGGAAGAGAAAACAAAAAAATTAGCCGCTTTGCCAAAGCAATCTGCGGGTGATGCGGTTATGTCGGCAGCCAGGCATTTAGAGCTGCCGGTTTCAAAACCCGGGTATGCGTTAAAGGAGGTAAAAGAAGAGCACAAATTCACCTTTGGAAAACTGGGCATTTCCCGGGAGGAAATTACAACACAGTTAATGTGGATACCCGTAGAAAAAGGACAGATGAAATTAGGATGGCAGGTGCAAATAGTTCCAATAAAAGGAGCAGACCACTGGATGGTAAGAGTGGATGCGGAAACGGGGGAATATATTGCCAAGGATAACCTGACAGTTTATTGTAACCGGGGGCCTGCTATCCATTCAAATGATACTTACGTAGTAAAACATTACGACAATAAATCACCCGGCGTTAAATCAGTAGATAAAATTGTAAATGTATCAAGTATTAATTCCGGCACATACAGGGTAATACCGTATCCGGCAGAAAGCCCCGTACATGCCGGTGGGGCGCCTGCTTTAAGAACTGACCCCTGGAACCTGGCGCCAGCGGGTAGCAATGCAACCACACTTAAATGGAACAGTGATGGCATTACCGATTATGATATTTTACGGGGCAACAATGTACATGCCCAGGAAGACAGGGATAATAATAATACCACCCTGGGGTTTGCTGACCTTTCCACCACCCCATTGCCTAACCTAACCTTTACTGCTATTCCGGATTTTACACAAAGCCCGTTAACCACCGATAACCAGCGGTTTGGCATTACCAATTTATTTTATTGGAATAATGTCATTCACGATATTACTTACCTGTATGGTTTTGATGAAGTAGCCGGAAATTTCCAGGCAAATAACCAGGCAAGGGGAGGTGCGGGAAATGATTATGTTATTGCAGATGCACAGGATGCAGGTGGATTAAACAACGCCAATTTTAGTACCCCGCCTGATGGTTTTAAACCCAGGATGCAAATGTATTTATTTAACGGCCCTTCTTCTCAAACTGCGTTTATTAACGCCCCGGCAAACCTGGCTGGTTACATGAATGCTGTAGAAAGTGCATTTAGTACAAACAACAAGTTATCAAACCTTGGGCCGCTTACGGGAGATATTATTTATTACAATGACAATGTTGCCGGCACCAGCCATTTAGGTTGTGTGGTACCGGCAAATGTGCTAACCGGCAAAATAGCGCTCATTGATAGAGGGACATGCGGTTTTACAGTGAAGGTAAAAAATGCGCAAAATGCAGGAGCAATCGCTGTTATGGTGGTGAATAATAATCCTAACAATTCGGTGATTACAATGGGGGGCGCAGATAATACCATTATAATACCTGCTGTAATGGTTTCTTTATCCTCAGGGGCATCAATAAAAACAGAATTAGCTAACAATGTTACCGTTAATGTAACTTTAAAAGCGCCCATTCAAATTGATGGGGATCTTGATAACGGGGTAATTGTTCATGAATTCGGGCATGGTGTTTCCAACAGGCTTACCGGTGGGCCATCCCAGTCAGGCTGTTTACAAAATGCAGAGCAAATGGGCGAAGGATGGAGTGATTACCTTGCGTTGATGTCAACCACCAATTGGGCCACTACATTGCTTACTGACGGGTCAAAGAAAAGAAGCATTGGCAGTTACGATCTTTCCTTTACACCCATCAGCGGCCAGGGTTTTAGAAATTTCCCTTACTCTACGGATATGGCCATCAACCCCTGGACCTACAGTATGCTTGCGACAAATACGGGGGGGCAGGTACATAATATTGGTGAAATATGGTGCGCTACTATATGGGATATGACCTGGGAGATGATACAACAAGGTGGCATTAATTCCAATCTTCATCAGCCTGCAAGTATTGGTGGCAATTCAGATGCACTTAAACTGGTAATAATGGGTATGAAACTGCAGCCATGCAGCCCTGGTTTTATAGATGGCAGGGATGCAATTTTAAAAGCGGATTCCATTTTATTTAATGGCAAATACTCCTGCTCCATCTGGCGGGCATTTGCAAGAAGGGGCATGGGTGCAAATGCTTCCCAGGGCAGTTCGGCTAGTTTTACGGACCAGGTAGCAGACTTTAATACCATTAGCAGTGCTTATGTTGTAAAAACCGCCAATAAAGATTCTGCTTACACCGGGCAAACCATCAATTATACTTTAACGGTTACCTGCAGGTGTACACCTGTAAGCAATTTTAAACTTGCAGATACTATACCGCTTAACGCAAATTACAAACACGGCGGCACCTACAACGCAGCTAACCGTACCGTTACCTTCAGTAATATTAACCTTGTACCTGCAGAGGTTAAGCATTACAAATTCCTGGCAACTGTGGCGAATAATGCACCCCAGTTTCATATAGATCACATAAATGAGCAAATAAATAGCGCTGCTGTTCCGGCTGGATGGGCAACCAGTTCTACTACAGCCACACCATTTATTGCAACCGCAGCCAGGAGTAACAGCCCGTCTTATTCAATATATGCGCAGGATTATAATTTTACAACCAATGCTACATTTGAAACCACCGGATCTTATGCAATTAATGGAATAGTAACCCTAAGCTTCTGGCATTATTTTGATACTGAAGCCGGTTGGGATGGAGGCGTAGTAGAAATATTTGCAGATGGTGTGTGGAGTGATCTTGGAAAGTACATGGTGAGCAATGGATATAATGGCCGTTTATCCAGTACTTCTGTACCACTTCAGGGAAGACGTGCATTTACCGGCACCAGCAATGGAACTTTTATTAAAACCATTGTTGACCTCTCAGCCTTTGGAGGAAAAACAATTCAACTCCGGTTCCGCTTTGTTTCGGATGCAATTATTGCGGGAGATGGATGGTATATAGATGACATTACCCTCAATAGCCATTCAGCGGTTGTAAACCGTGGCCAGTTATTTAATGCAGCCGGTGTTGAGCAAAATTCATCCATTGCAACAACATTAATAGAATCAAAAACATCGTATGTACAAAAGAGTTTTGATGTACTTAAGCAAAATGACGATGCGTTAATTACCTGGATGAAGCCCGTTTACGAATCAGAAACAGACAGGTATATTATTGAAAGAAGCAGTGATGGGAATATTTTTGCTGAAATAGCAAATGTTGAAAATGATCCTGCAAAAATTACCGGAAATGATTATAGTATTACAGATAACAATACGGTGCCGGGCATTAATTATTATAGGATAAAAACCGTTAACGCATCACGTGATGTTACTTATTCAAAAACCCGTTCGCTTATTTTCGATGCTAAAATGGGATCGGTGTTTATTACACCCAACCCGGCAAAAGATAATATTACGTTAACCGTCATAGGCAATACAAAAGCCTTAAAACTATCCCTGGTAAATACCAGCGGGCAACAGGTGAGTCAGTATGTATTAACAGGCCAAAGTATGAGGCTGAATATTTCAAATCTGCCTTCCGGCCTTTACACTATCAATATTTTTAGAAATGGAATTAAATCAAACCATAAAGTTATCATCACAAAATAATAGTTGGTAAGCTCTCTAAAAAAAATTGGGTAAGTAACCAAAAACAGAAAGAGATGGTAACGCTTTGTTACCATCTTTTTTTTTAGCCGGCATTTTCACAACTGCATTCCCGAAAAAATACCGAATGACCGGTACAGGCCGGCAATTTTGCAAATACATTTTTTTAACAAGCATTTTATCAATGGGCATCATCCTTGTGCCATTCCCGATCCCGGGTTAGGGCTGTGTGCTGCCCCGGGACTCCCTTGTACCACATACCTATGGGGATCTTTTATTGCGTTTCGCACGTGCGGCAGCAGTAGTTAAAATTACCCTGGCAACTTTTAAAGGAAAAACTAAGCCCGCCTGCATTTAATTATTAGCGGGGCGGATGCTGCCGGCATTTCGGGCCCTCATAAAATAGGAAAAAAAATTGTCCG
>JANOTW010000021.1:0-7462 GCA_031416575.1 Ferruginibacter sp. | reverse complement strand
GCAAATTTCGCAGGCTTTTCCAAAACCTACAATACCGGGAACATTTAAAGTGCCGCTGCGCATACCTCTTTCGTGGCCGCCACCATCCATTTGTGCGGTAACTTTTACCCTTGGGTTTTTACGGCGAACGTATAATGCCCCAACTCCTTTAGGGCCATACATCTTATGAGCAGTAAATGCCATCAAATCAATTCCATCTTTATTCACATCAACCGGAATTTTACCTACTGCCTGCACCGCATCCGTAAAAAGCAATACGCCATGTTTTTTAGCAATAGCGCTTATTTCGCGGATAGGCTGTATAGTTCCAATTTCGTTATTGGCATACATAATCGCAACTAAAATAGTAGTAGGCCTTATAGCGGCTTCCAATTCCCTTAAATCAATCAGCCCGTCGGCTTTAACCTGCAAATAAGTTACCTCTCCACCCGATTTTTCTATATGTTTACAGGTATCCAGTACAGCCTTATGTTCAGTAGTAGCGGTAATGATATGATTGCCTTTACCTGCATACATTTCATATACCCCTTTTATTGCCAGGTTATCACCTTCGGTAGCGCCACTGGTGAAAATAATTTCCTTAGGATCTGCACCTATCAATTTGGCAACCTGCTCCCGTGCATAATCTACCGCTTCTTCCGCTTCCCAGCCAAAAGGATGGTTACGGCTGGCTGCATTTCCAAAATGCTCCAAAAAATATGGGGTCATTGCTTCCAATACACGTGGATCCATTGGTGTGGTAGCATTGTTATCTAAATAAATGGGCAGCTTCAACATATAGTTCTATTTTTTTATTACGCACGAAATTACTACAAAAGGTTTTACTTTAGCCGGGTTAAAGGACCCATCCCATTCAATTTACCCATTTCGTAAACAATTGGTGTATAAATTTTCTTGCTATGTTAAAAATAGAACATATTGGTATCGCTGTAAAAGAACTGGTTAGTTCTATCCCCTTATTTGAAAAACTTCTAAATAGTGAGTGCTATAAAACCGAATTAGTGGAAACTGAACAGGTAAATACCGCTTTTTTCCAAAAAGGTGAAACCAAGATCGAACTGTTGGAAAGTAGTACCGGTGATGGGGTAATAGCAAAATTCATTGATAAAAAAGGAGAAGGCGTGCATCATATTGCATTTGAAGTGGCGGATATTAAAGCAGAAATGGAAAGATTAAAAGGAGAAGGCTTTGTACTTTTGAATGAAACCCCCAAACATGGGGCAGACAATAAGCTGGTTTGTTTTTTACATCCAAAAGAAACCAATGGGGTATTGATTGAATTGTGTATGGAAAGAAAGTAACATGGTTGATTGTTTAGGTAGATTAATACTGGCTGATTGTTGATGGTTAGTTGTTTTATAGTTAATGGCAGGAACTATACGACGAAAACCATTATACTTAGCAACGGACAAAACCGTGAATAATTTAAGCTGTGAAAGGGATAAAATAGTGATACTTGCTTTGTTCAATAAAAAAACAGGCTCCTGTTTATACAAAACATAAAAAAAGTTGCCCAATGATATTAGGTACAAGAGGGCGATGCAAGGATGATGCCCATTGCTTCACAGCCTGGACAAAAATTTTTCCTCACGTTTTTATCCCTTGTACAGTATAGCTTGAAAAGTGTACTAATTTACCAGTTGCGCAGTATAACTGTAAACAAACAGCTTCAATAAGTAAAACGAAATGATTGAAGTAAATTCTTTTCCTTGATTTGAAACGTATTGAAGATACCTCCTTGTATGAAGCACAAGTGGTTCCGATATTTAGGATTTACCAGACACGACGATGATGCCCCCGCATGTTGGGCGGGTTATGATAAACTTCAGTCTCCTTTATAAAAATAGTAATCACTTTTTTACGGTTTGTAAAGTAACATGCCTGCTTAAACGTATTTTTATGTTTTGAAACAGTTAGTATGCAAAAACAAAAACCCATATTTGATAAAAGAATTTTTTGGGATGTCGATTTTGATACAATTGATTACGATAAACATCCCAAATGGATTATTGTAAGAGTTTTTGAAAGAGGTGATATTGCGGATATTAAGCAATTAAGGAGATATTATGGAGACCGGATGATAAAAAATGCAGTGAAGAAGGCTAAATATATTGAAGAAGAAACCATGCAGTTTTTATCTGCTATTTATCAAATTCCAAAACAACAATTCAGGTGCTATACAGAGAAACAGTTGAGGGGCATACATTCAGTTTATTGAATGAATTAATGTCTTTAGATTTCCTCGCCGACTTTGCACTGGTAGGAGGAACCGCACTTTCCTTATTATTAGGACACAGAAAATCCATAGATATTGATTTGTTCGATATTACTTCATTCCCGGTTCCAACATTACAAAAAAAACTAAAAAACCATTTCGGAAACAGAATTGATATTCATTCTTCTGAAAAAAACCGGTTAGGGGTGTTTTGTCATTTGGAGAATAGTAAGCTTGATTTATGTAAACATCCTTTTGCGCTACTAAATCCGGTACAGTACATTGATGGTATAAGAATGTGGTCCCTTGAAGATATCGCCGCCTCAAAGGTTTATGCGATATCCGCAAGAGCAACAAAAAAAGATTTTTGGGATATAAATATTCTTTTAGACAATTTTACACTTTTGGAAATTTCTGATTTTTATTATAGAAGGTATAACCAGGTGTTGGCCATTTCAGTAGCTAAGAAGCTCACGTATTTTGATGAAGCGGAAGATACTGATCCCCCAATGTGTCTCCAACAGAAAGATTGGGTAATGATTAAGAAAAGCATATCTAAAAAAATAAACAACCAACTTAAATAACAGGCAAATAAAGGGAAGCAATCGCCTCCAATTTCCTGCCCTTAGTTCAAAAAAGGATTCCCTCTTTTCTCCTCCCCGATAGTAGTGGCCGGGCCATGCCCGCTGTAAACAACGGTTTCATCAGGCAATACCAATAATTTGGTTTTAATATTATTCAATAAAGCCTGGTGATCGCCCATTGGCAGGTCAGTTCTGCCAATGCCACCCTTAAACAATACATCGCCTCCAATTACAAAATTTTGTTTGGCGCAATAAAAGCAAATACTGCCGGGCGAATGGCCGGGGGCTTCTATTATTTGCAATTCATCCTGGCCTAATTGTATTTTACCGCCTTCTTTCAAGAAAATGAATTCTCCTGCGTAATTATCAAATGGCAGGTTGTACATCAATCCGGATGTAGGCGCATAAGCCAGTACCAGCTTTTCCTTTTCGTGTACCTGAAGGGTTAGATGGTAGGTTTCGGCTATGAATTTATTACCGAACACATGATCCAGATGGCAATGCGTATTCAACAGCATGGCGGGTTGCAAACCATTTTGGTAAATGTATTTTTTAATTAATTCCTTTTCTTCATCAAAATAACATCCGGGGTCAATAATAATGCATTGATTAAACTCATTATAGAGTAAATACGTATTTTCCTGAACAGGATTGAAGGTAAAAGATTGTATTTTTAACATTAGCAATTTGTTTACTTAATAAAGCGATATTTTTATGATTAATTTGAATAAAGTAATTTTATAAACAAATATCAAATTCCGTATGGCAAAGTTCAGAATAATTTTCACAACGTTATGTATTGTTTTGCTTGGTTCTTATACTACATCAGCTCAGGTAAATACTGTAGAGTTTGGTAAAAACCGGGTACAATATAAAAAGTTCAAATGGCAGTATTATCAAACCAGGAATTTCAATACCTATTTTAATCAAAACGGCCAGGAACTTGCGAAATTTGTGGCGCAGGTGGCCGAGGAAGAGGCACCCAAAATAGAAGCCTTTACGGAATACAGCCTTCAACGCAGGGCAAACATTATTGTTTATAATGAATTTGCCGACCTTCAGCAATCAAACATCGGACTTGGCATTGACTGGCAGATAACTGGCGGGGCTACCCAATTGGTTAACAATAAAATGGTGGTTTATTTTAATGGAGACCATGCTCATTTACGAAAGCAAATAAGGGAAGGAATAGCCAGAATACTTACTGACAATATTTTATTTGGCGATGATTTGGGCGAATTTGCCGGCAACCAGGCATTACTGGATTTGCCAAAATGGCTAACCGATGGTTATGTAGCCTTTGCCGGCGAAAACTGGAACACCGCATTGGATGATGAATTGAAAAGTGAAATATTGAGTGGCAATTATCGTAATTTTTACCAGTTTGCATTTGATAAGCCACAATTAGCCGGGCATTCGTTCTGGCACTTTATTGAAGAAAAATACAAAAAGGAAAATGTTACTTACCTACTGTACCTGGCAAGGGTTTATAAAAATTTAAACCGGGCGTGCCAACAAATTTGTAAGAAGAGGTTTAAAGAAGTATTGGCCGAATTTATGGAGTTTGAGGAAGATAAATATTATAAAGATATTTCGAGAAGAAAGGCATATCCCAAAGGGAATTATATTGAAAGCTTCGATATCAATAAAAGACAGGATTATTACCGGATCAATGTAAATCCAAATGCCCGCAATAATTCTTTTGCCGTGGTAGAATATAAAAAGGGTATCGTGAAATTGAAACTGAGTGAAGATTTTGAATACACTACCTTATTGAAATATGGCATCCGGGGTTATAAAAACGAGACCAACCCCGATTATCCGATAATGGCATGGGACCCAAAAGGGACAAGGCTTACCGTAATTTACAAGGAGAAGGGGAGAATAAAATTATTTGTTTATGATGTGGTTACCAGGATAAAAAACCCCGAGCTTGACTTGACAGACCAGTTTCAAATGGTACAGGATGTAAAATATATGCCGGAAGAAAGGACGCTCTTGTTGAGCGCTGTCAAGAACGGGCATACGGATATCTTCACCCTTAACCTGGGTAATGAAAAAGTGAAACAGATCACCAATGACGTATATGATGACCTGGATGCCACATTTGTAGCATTCCCGGGAAAAACCGGAATTATATTTGCCAGCAACCGGCCGCATCCGGATGCAAAAAACGGTGATACGGTTTTGCCCGGTAAAAACAGGTACAACATTTTTATGATCACCAACCTGGGAGATAAAACGGAATTCAACCAGATTACACAGTTGTCCCATCTTAAATATGGCAACGCACGCTACCCGATGCCCTATAACTATCTTCATTTTAGTTTTATCAGTGACGAAAATGGTGTAGCTAACCGGTATGCCGGTTTCTTTATGACCAAAGGCGCAGGCCTTGATACATTGGTATTGATAGGGGATGATATTTTGAGGAACCCTTCTATAAAAGATGTGGACAGTACTTTAAGGGCATATAAAAAAACCGATGTGGATTCTATTGCCGTAGTGGCGGTTTCAGAGGATACAGCTTATACTTTCCCTTTATCCAATTATGAAAGTAGTGTTGCGGAAACAAGGATTGCGGGAATCAACAACCAGGTAAGTGAAGTTACCAGGCAGAGTGATGAAAAAACTTTATACAAATTGAAAATTGATGAAAATACGCTTCGCCGCCGTAACATAACCGTGCCACCCACCACCTATATGAAAGGAATAGTAATGGCTGATAAGATAGAAAAAATTTCCACGGACATTTATGATAAACCCATCGGGAAAAAGGATACTGTTCTAAATATTTTTCAAACCGAATTTGAAAATGACACCAGCAGGGCCGGGGGAATGTTTGGCAATGAAGATGATGAAAAAAACAATGTGCTTAAAAAAGCGAAACTGTACGTTTACAAGCCCGTAAAATTCGGCGCTGAGTATGGGGGAGTTGGATTTAACAATTCCGTATTGTACAACCGCTACCAGCCTTATGGAGGTGGCCAGGGCCCAATCAATCTTTCTTCCAATACGGTATTGAACGGATTGATACGATTAGGTACTTCGGAATTGCTGGAAGATATAAAAATTACCGGCGCTTTTAAATTATCCAGTAATTTAAGAGATAATGAATGGCTGATGAGCTATCAAAACCTAAAAAGGAGAATTGATTGGGGGCTTACCTATTACAGGAATTCCTTAGGCTATTCCAATGCCGGAATATTTACCAATCTTTACCAGGGTAGTGTAGCATATCCTTTTGATAATTCCAAAAAAATAAAACTGGACTTTGGTATCAGAAGCGACAGGACAGTTTTTCTTACTGACATAGAAAATTTAAATAGTTTAAAGGAACCGGATATTAATCAAAAATTCGTTACTACCCATGTGGAATATGTGTATGACAATACCCTAAACCCTACCCAAAACATCTGGAACGGCCTGCGTTATAAATTTTATTTTGACTGGAATACTGATATTAGCAAGGAAAAATTCAGCACTGGCAAATTCAATTTCAACTTGGGTTTCGACGCCCGGTATTATTATCCCATTTACCGGAATTTTATCTGGGCTGGCAGGGGTGCGGCTGAATTCAGTTGGGGAAATCAAAAAACAATTTACTATGCAGGAGGTACGGATGGCTGGCTATTCCCGAAGTTTAATAATAATCCACCTGCACAGGATAATTATTATACCTTCCAAAGCCTTGCTGTGAACCTTAGAGGTTTTAATCAAAATGTTTCCAATGGAAATAATAATCTTATTTTAAACAGTGAGTTTAGATTACCCGTATTTACTACCCTGTTTAGCCGTCCTATCAACAATGCCTTTCTTCGTAATTTCCAATTGGTACAATTTTTTGATTTAGGAGCGGCATGGAACGGAAGTTACAATAGCTTAAAACGGCCATCTGTAATTATAGGTGATCCCCCAATACAGATCGTTAGCAAGGTTGGCGGTATAGGGCCACTGGCAGGTAGTTATGGTTTTGGCGCCAGAAGTACCGTATTGGGTTATTTTTTAAGATTTGACGCAGGGTGGCAGATGAATGGTTTCTTTAAAAACAAACCGGTGTTAAATTTAAGTTTAGGCCTGGATTTTTAAAGCTGCTACCGAACCGATCTGACGGAGACCGTCAGATCGGTTCGAATTCTACCGGATATTGTAATAATACATCAAAAGGGGCTGATAGTAAATGCTGCCAGCCTCTTTTGCATTTATACTGTCCGGTAGCTTATAATTTCAGAACTCCTTGCCCCGCATCTTAAATTAAAAGGCTCCAAACCCCTAAGGGCAATGTCATTTAGTTAAGGATTTTTAATTGCCCCGTCCGCTACATAGCGGACGGGGATAAAATTGTAAATAAAAATTTGGCTTTAGCCCAAAGAATTGTTTGGCTAAAGCCAATAAAACTTCAATTGCACCGCCCGCCACCTGGCGGGCGGTGCAATTGAAGTGGAAGGCTTAACTAAATGGCATTGCCCGCCAGTCGGCGGGGCTAAAACACGCAAATTGAAAGTGCCCCCATTTATTGAAATATACAGAGGTTGTCAATGAAAGCTTAGTATTTGTCAATAAATAAGTAATACATTTGTAAAAATGTTTGTCATGGAAATATTATCAACATTTAGCCCTCAATACAGCAAACTGTTACCCTTATTAGACGAGCGTAGTATTA
>JANOTW010000020.1:0-4196 GCA_031416575.1 Ferruginibacter sp. | reverse complement strand
CAAGTACTCACTTTTTTATTATTCGCAAAACCTCAGGCGCAGGACTCTGTCCTGTGTCACCCCTTTCTGGCTTCGTACTTATATACAACGATACTTTTTGTTGTCCGGGCTTAGAAGCATTGGGTATCATCGTTGTGTCACTCACTTGTGCCCCATCAGGCGCAGGACTCCAGTCCTGTTCCCACTTGTTACTAAACTTTGCTATCTTTTACTTTGGCACAGGAAGGCTCTGCTGAAATGCCCACGCCTCATTCCTGCGCCTGGAGTGTATTGCTACAAGTGGGGCTGGACTTTGTAAGCTTCGGCTGTAGTTCGCTCTCAGCAGCAGTTCCGGCTGATGGAATGCTATTTGGCTTTTTGTTGTTATCTTCAACTTTTAAAAAAATCCGGGTACTGGTGCCGGGCTGACGGTTTTTCAAATTCCCCACCTGACAGCAATACCTGATCGTTAGCGGTAACCGTATGAAGACAATACTACACATATTGACTATAGGACTTTTAACATTGTTCTTTTCGTGCGACCAACAGACAAATAATTCAATTGTTGTATCTGACTCTTCACCGACGAATTTGGACAAAAAAGAAAAGGAGCGATTAGAAAAACGGAAGCAAATTGAAGAACAAAACCGAATTGACAGCTTAAGACTTGATAAAGTTTTAAAAGACGCTCTATATATTGCAACCCAAAACATTAGTAAAGAAAGCTTTCACGATAAATACGATGTGATGCCTGACAGTATTCCAGTAAAGGTTGAAATAAGTCTGGACTATCACTTTACAAAAGCAAATCCTCACTTAATAATCCGAAGAAACGAACCAAGTACCATTTACATCGACATCTATTCAAAAAAGGAGAGTAAATTTAAAAGGGTCGTCTCTCACGAGCAATGGACAATGGAGTATATCAATGATACAGTTCGTGACATAAATGGTGACGGATTAAATGACTTTGTCGTAAACTGGTATGGAAGTACAGGTTGTTGCTTAAAAGCTTTTAGTAACATTTATTTACTGCGACCCGACAAAAATAATTTCTCAAACAACCTTAAATTTATCAATCCGACATTCTCACCAAAAGAGAAAATTATTAGAGGTGTTTGCTATGGTCATCCCGGTGAAACTGAAATGTATAAATACAAATGGAATGCTGAAAAGGTTGACACAATAGAGTATGTATCTTACGAAAAAAACGATAAAGGTACAAAGACTGGAAAGGTGATAATATCAAGAGACAGACCTAATGGCGACAAATACAAAACCATAAGAATTTTAAATTCCGTTCCGACTGAATACAGGAAGATTGAAGGATATGATTGGTTTACAGGAAATGGATATGACTAAAACGGCTACCGTATTAATTTAGCTTTTACTTATAACTTGTACTTCATATTTTCAATTTGGCTTTAGTTTCGGGCAGGCCCAGCAATAAATACCCTGCTTTTCGGCAATGCAAAACGTTGTACGAAACCCTAAAACGTGACCACACGATTCGAAAATACCTTTCAAAAGCAATCCGTAAGACTTTAGTTTTCAAAAAGCTATAAGTAATTTTTTTTGCCTAAATTTGTTTCATAAAGATTAGTTGATGGAAAATGTAATATTATATACCAAATTGGCAACTTTGCCAGAAAATTTGAAGTCAGAAGTTTCTGACTTTATTGACTTTCTTTTAACTAAAGCTAAAAAGGATAAAAAAAATACATCAATCCCTAAACCAATATTTGGTAGCGCAAAAGGTATGTTCAAAATGAACGCTGATTTTGACGAACCGTTGGAGGACTTTAAAGATTATATGAACTAATGAATTACCTAATCGACACTCATGCATTAATTTGGTTTTTAAATGGTGACAATAATTTATCTGACAAAGCAAAAATGGCCATAGAAGATAATGAAGCAATCAATTTCATAAGCATTGCAAGTTTATGGGAAATTGCTATAAAAATAAGTTTAGGCAAGCTTGAACCTAAGACTCCTTTCGCTAAACTTTCAGAACAAATTACCAACAACGGTTTCCAAATTTTACCAATTACATTTGAAGACACATTGTTATTATCAAGTTTACCATTTCATCATAGAGATCCATTTGACAGGATTCTCATCTCACAAAGTTTTAATAACAATCTGACAATAATTTCAAAAGACAGATATTTTGATGCTTATCAAGTAGCTTTAATTTGGTAGACAAAATGCCTTCGTACAACAGGCGGTTTGGCAATATGGCGGGCGACGAATATATTCTCAGCTTTTTGTCGCTATTCGGCTCCAGTTCCAGCCAACGAATAACGCCGAGCAACAGAACAAACAATGAACTTTTATTTATAAATTTAGCAGCAGTTCCGGCAGACGATTTTCAAATACCGCCACAACCATCAGGCGCAGGACTCCAGTCCTGTGCCCACTTGTTACTAAACTTTGCTATCTTTTACTTTGGCACAGGAAGGCCCTGCTGAAATGCCCACGCCTCATTCCTGCGCCTGGGGTGGTAGGCAAGGTTTGCAACCGCCAACAGGGTTATACAAAACCCCGCCAGCCGTTTTAAACGCTGGCGGCGGTTGTACTGATCATTTCATTTTTATTTCAGTAATTTCAGCTTACTGTTTTATCAACTAAAATTAACTGCCAAATGAAAAAATATTTTTTGTTCATTTCTGTCATCATCGTTTTCATTTCCTGTGATCTAAAAGAAAATAAGCAAAGCCCTGCAGCTACTTTGTACGACAGCTCATACATGCCGGCAGTTTTTGCTGATGCCAACCGCCTGGAAAAAATAAAAGTAGCGATGTCTGTCATTGACAGCATGTATAAAAAACACGCTACAGACAATCATTTCCCTGCCATCTCTTTTGGTGTAGTTGTCGACGGACAACTGGTTTATAAAAACAGTTATGGTTATACCGATGTTGAAAAGAAAATACCGGCTACTTCATCTTCACTGTTTCGTATTGCCAGCATGAGTAAAAGTTTTACCTGCATGGCTATTTTAAAATTGCGTGATGAAGGAAAATTGAATTTAGATGACCCGGCATATTTATACATTCCTGAACTAAAAGATTTAAAATATTCAACAGCCGATGCGCCGGTAATTACCATTCGCCATTTAATGACGCATGGTGCAGGCTTTCCGGAAGATAATCCCTGGGGCGACAGGCAGCTTGCCGATACCGAGAAAGACCTGATGGAATTCATCGGTAAGCAAATTAGTTTTTCAAACCCGCCGGGCATTGCCTTTGAATACAGCAACCTGGGTTTTGCCTTGCAGGGAAGAATTATAACAAAAGTTAGCGGCATGCGCTACCAGGACTACATCAAAAAAAATATTTTAGAACCATTGGGTATGAAAACAACAACCTATGAATATGGTGATGTTGCTGCCGATAAACTGGCGCATGGTTACCGATGGTTAAATGAAAAATGGAATGAAGAAGTTTTACTGCATGATACAAAAGATGGTTCATGGGGTGCGATGGGCGCCATGATCAGCAGCATTGATGAGTTTGCCAGTTACATGGCTTTTCATTTATCAGCATGGCCACCCAACAATGCAAAAGATGATGGGCCGATAAAAAGAAGTTCGGTAAGGGAAATGCATCATCCATGGCGCACGTTTGCGATTGTGCCTGAATATAAATATTCCGATGGAAGAACCTGCGCTATTGCAGCAGCCTATTGCTATGGTTTGGATTGGATGAAAGACTGCGATGGCAAAATATATATTGCCCACAGCGGCGGCCTGCCCGGCTTTGGCAGCCAGTGGCGCATTATGCCCGATTACGGAATTGGAGTGGTAGCTTTTGCCAACCGTACTTACGCACCAACCGGTAATATTAATATGCGTGTGCTTGATACATTAATTAAAATAGCCGGGCTGCAACCAAGACAGATTATACCATCAAAAATTTTAGAGCAACGCAAAAATGAATTGCTGAAAATTTTACCCGATTGGAATAAAGCAGAAGCAAGCGGAATTTTTGCGGAGAATTTTTTTCCTGATTACCCCATCGACAGTTTAAAAAAACAAGCAAGAGAATTATACGCCAAAGCAGGAAAAATAATTGCGATAAAAGCAATGAAACCGGAGAATCAGTTGCGGGGCAGTTTTATTATTGAAGGAGAAAAAATAAATATAGAAATTTATTTTACCTTATCGCCAGAGAACCCTGCGTTGATACAGGAGTATCATATTAAGGAGCTGG
>JANOTW010000019.1:0-2607 GCA_031416575.1 Ferruginibacter sp. | reverse complement strand
ATTAGAATATCATTCGCATTGCTAGCTTTATTATAGCTTAATAAATTCAACTCTCCGGTTATTCGCTTTACATGCCGGGTTATCATTTTTATCAATCGGTTCGCTTTCACCTTTACCATCGGTTTCCATCCGGCTTTCATCAATGCCAAATTCTTTTGCCAATGCATCTTTTACAGAAGCAGCCCTGCGTTTGGAGAGATCAAGATTGCTGGCGTCGTTTCCATCTCCATCGGTGTGGCCAACTATTTTTACTTTCATATCAGCATACTCTTTCAGCACATTTGCCATTTCTTTCAGCGTACCATAAGATTCAGGTTTGATGTTGGCGCTGTTTACATCAAATAAAATTCCATGCGTTACCCATTTATTTTGTGTAAGCATTTTGTTGCGGGTATCAGGTGCTCCTACGGCCAGCCGAATGTTGCCGATATAATGAACCACAGTTGCCTCTGCGTAGATCACAGAAAAAACAATCGCATTGATTTTTGCATCTTTGGCCAGTCCTTTTGGAATGTCCCATATCTTTTCCTGGTTAAGATATACTCTCACTCTTTCTTTTTGCCGCCAGATAGAAATATGAACTGGATTGTTTTTGTAACTGAGTAAACTTGTATAAAGCTGGCTACTTGCATCGGTTGCAGAATTCTTTCTTGTGGAATATCTTGATAATCCTGTTTCAGGGCCTGCATTTGAATTGGCGGCGTTTAAATCAAAACTGATGACATTATTGCCTAATGACCAGTGTTGTGGTTGAGCTATGTTTGTTAATTCAGAGAAAGCAATTTTAAACTGGCCTCCGTTCATTGGAATGCCATGCAGTAAGTCAAATTCAAAAGTGAAATCATCGGGATACTTATCAGTAAATTCAGGAACGAATACGCCCGGTTTTGTGAGCCATAGCCAGCGGCCGGGTTTATCTTCAATCGTTACGATTTCTCCCGAGCCTGTTGTATTCCAGCCTGCAGGAAAATCGCCAATGTTTCCGGTTGAAAAATCTTCAAAACCGATTACTTTTTCTCCAGGCACAAAATCATATTTGCTGTAGGCTTTGAAAGTATTGCTTTCGTTTTGTGCGCTGCAAAACAAAATAACAGCAGAAAAGGCGATTGTCAGAATTTTTTTCTTCATAACCGGGATTTTTTTGTGAGTATTTAATTTCTGGGCCGGACTATATATGAAATATTTATCAAGAGGGTATTGATAATGGAATAAAAGATACAGTTTTTTAATAAAAAACAGAAGAAACCAATAGAATAATATTTTGGGAAACGTTACTGTTTTTGAAAACCTATTCTTTGTGGTTGGTTTTAACGATGTTGTTGAAAGTTTTTTGAAATAGCAATTTATGCCCGGATCTCCAAGGTTGCGCCTCACCGACCTGTAGCAAAATGAAATATCTTACTATAACAATGCAGGCAAAATAAATTAGCAAACAAAATGTGGATGTGTTTAAGTTACTACTCAATTGGTAAAGCAATTTAATTCACTGGTGGGTGAGGCCCCCCACGGGAGCTAAAACCCAGCGGGGGCGAATAATAGAAAGAAGTGAGTTTGCACCCTACATAGAAATAAACAGACTTGATATGGAGGCCAATCCAACGCTTTAAAAAAAAGACAATCAATAGTGGAGCACCATTACGGAACCATAAAACGCCAGTGGGGATTTTCTTACATAACAACAAAAAAAGGAATAAAAAGAGCAGTGCGGATGTAGGCTTTATGTTCATTGCCTGTAATCTTCGCAGACTAATGAATATTATTGATAAAAAATACGCTCACAAAGTTCCTGCAGGAACTTGCTTTTATTTTTTTACAAAAAAGGGCTTCAATCAAACGCTTTATCTTCAATATCAAACGCTGCTTTTTTACACAATCATTTGCGAAAGTATTTTTATACGTATCGCAGAATCGCCTCTAATTAATTAACATTTTAACTGCTGCAAAGGTTTTTAGACGAACTGATGTTGGCAGCAATTTTTTTGAAACACTATCCGGACTAAAACATAAAATTATTAGCAGCATTTATTTATTTAGTCATTTCATTAAAACTCCCATTTTAATCGGCCTGAAACAGAAGTCATAGGACTTAGAACGTTTATGAATCCAAATCATTGTTGTCCGACAAAAGCACAAAAATGCCATAACCTATTGATGTAACCCTTTGTGGCGCTACATTTCCATTTTTATTTGCAAAGCAGGGGGTACTATTTTTGTTCGTGTTGCGTTTTTATTTTCTGCTTTTTTCTTCCTGACCCTTTTAAGTTTATATGTCTCAAGGATTGCCGATATTGAAACATAATTCATGATGTGCAAGCGTATGATGGAAGCGAACATTGAAAATGCCATTTTTGATTTCTGCTCTTTATGCAATACTTCTAATAGCAATAGCGCTATTAATGCACACCATACCTGTATTTCTATTGCATTTGTATTGTCCCATAAAAATAAGTGAGCGGAAAAGTTTGTTTTAGTTTTTTTAAGGAAGGTTTCTATTTGCCAACGATTGGCATAAATAGCGGCAATCTCTACAGCAGTAAGGTCAAAATTGTTGGTTATATAAACAAAAGCCTTTTGATATTTCTGTGAAAATACTGCTACACGCCGCAT
>JANOTW010000018.1:0-8223 GCA_031416575.1 Ferruginibacter sp. | reverse complement strand
GGGCATTGCTGATGGATTCGCTGGTGATAAAGCATTCCGCTATAATGGATAAATATGATCCAAAAAAGAAGATTGCACTGGTAGTGGATGAATGGGGTGGATGGTACGAAGTAGAACCCGGCACCAATCCAGGTTTTCTGTACCAGCAAAATACCATGAGGGATGCCATGATAGCAGGTACTACGCTTAATATTTTCAACAATCATGCAGACAGGGTACGCATGGCCAACCTTGCACAAAGCATTAATGTATTGCAGGCTGTTATTTTAACGGAAAAAGAAAAAATGATTTTAACGCCCACCTATCATGTGCTGGAAATGTACAACGTTCACCAGGATGCAACCTTGCTCCCATTAAAAATTACCGGCGGCGATTATATTTTTAATGGAGAAAAATTACCGGCGGTTTCAGCTTCCGCCTCCAAAGACAGTACAGGCGCTATTCATATTTCATTGGTAAATATTGATCCCAACAAAACCCAAAAAATATCATTAAATATCAATGGGGAAAAGTTGGGTACGGTAACGGGCAGGGTACTCTCATCAAATAAAATACAGGACTATAATTCTTTCAGCGAACCTGGAAAAATAAAGCCTGCTGTTTTTAAAGATGCTTTGATTGATAAAAATATATTGAGTGTAACACTACCTCCTGCTTCTGTAGTGGTATTGAAAATGAAATAAAAAATCATGCAGAATGAAAATGAAGGAACAGCTTTAGGGGGAAAGAAAAAATAAAGGGCATGGCCAAGAAGCTTTTTCAATTTAATACATGTTGTCCGGGCCTTGGAATTTCATGGCATCATCGTTGCATCGCTTGCCGACAGTATTTGTCGGCATCCCGATGTTACACTTGAATCGGGACTTGTACTGAATACCTATGGGGAGCTTTAATTACGTTTTGTTGTTGGGCGGTTACAATTTTTCATACACGCTAATTATTTAAAAACCATTTGCAAAGGTTGGCAACCCTTCAAAGCCCCGAAAAAAGTAGCGTAAACAAAATCAGTAATGGTTGATACAATAAAACTATTTGAGTTACCAGGGTCAGGCTCCCCCCTCCTTCGGAGAGTGCCTGTCCCGATTTTTCGGGAGGCTGGGGGTGAGGTCATATCCCGCAAAACAGTTGTGTAAAAAAAATTAATTGGAAGATAAAAATTATACTATTCGAGGGGTGCATCCCAAATTGCCGCTACAGTTATCAGGTACGTGGTCGGTGGGACACCGACCACGGCTGGCTAAGCCCTCCGAACGAACACCAGCAACTACGGAGCCATCTTTAAAATATTTATTGTTTGGGTGAATTTCAGTTCCGTAGGAACGAAATATCGGTAGAGATTATATTGAGGTATTTCAATAAGTCCCGTAGGGGTGAAATATAAAATTCCAGGCGAATTAAATTATTTCATCTCAATACGCGTCTTCACAAAACACAATTAAAGATCCACAATGGTATGCGGTACAAGAGGGCGTCCCGATGCAGCGCACAAAACCCCACTCGGGATAAATAATGCAACGATGTTGAGCAAGGAAATATCGTTTGGACAAAAAATCCTGTATTGCGAAATCCCGATTTTTGGGAATCACCATAGCTTCTTAGCCCGGACAACAAAAATGAACACTAAGGTTTAGCGCTTTTATGAATATAAATTAATTATATAATTTCATACAAAATAAAAACAGGATTATGCGAATAAAAAAATTGCTTGCTTCATTTATTATTACTACAGGTTTATTATTACCAGGTATTACACAGGCCCAGCAAAAGGATAATATTATTGTAAAAGCCAATCAACCGGTTGCAGTGGTGCAGCCTACGATGTGGGGTGTTTTTTTTGAAGACATCAACCTGGGCGCTGATGGCGGCATTTATGCGGAACTGGTAAAAAACCGTTCCTTTGAATTTTACAAACCAATGATGGGCTGGACGGTTAACCAGTCTAATTTTGATGAAGGCAGTGTGGTGGTGCTTAACAGGCAGGAAGCGAATATGGCCAATCCCCGTTACATATCCATCACTAAAAATGATGCGGCAAATAACCTTGCAATTACCAATGAAGGGTTTCGTGGCATGGGCATTAAAAAGGGGTTGCGGTATGATTTTTCTGTAATGTACCGGCAGCAAAAAGCCGGGCTCACCATGCAAATAAATCTAATTAACAGCGCCGGTAAAATAATAGGAACAGCTCAACTTGCCCCATCAACCGCCACGGCAAATGAATGGAAGAAAGCTACGGTAAGTTTCACTTCTACTGATACTGCCATGAAAGGGAAATTAAATATCCGCTTTGAAGGAAGCGGAGTAATTGACCTGGATATGATCTCCTTATTTCCGGAAGATACCTGGAAAAAACGCCCCGGCGGTATGCGTGCGGATATGATACAATTACTGGCGGATATGAAGCCCGGCTTCATTCGTTTTCCCGGCGGATGTATTGTTGAAGGCCACGACCTTTCTTTGCGCTATCAATGGAAAAAAACCCTGGGCGCTTTGGAAGACCGTCAATTGATCATCAACCGCTGGAACAGTGAATTCGCACACCGCCCCACACCGGATTATTTTCAAACGTTCGGGCTCGGTTTCTTTGAATATTTTCAACTGGCCGAAGATATAGGCGCCGCTCCCTTGCCCATATTGAATGCAGGTATGGCCTGCCAGTTCAACACTGCCGAAGTAGCGCCAATTGACCAGCTCGGCTCTTATGTGCAGGATGCCCTTGACCTGATAGAATTTGCTAACGGTGATGTAAATACGAAATGGGGCAAGGTAAGAAATGATATGGGCCACCCGGGTTCCTTTAATTTAAAAATGATGGGCGTGGGCAACGAGAACTGGGGCCCGCAATATTTGGAAAGGTTAGCGATAATTTCAAAAGCCATTAAAGCAAGGTATCCTGATTTTAAAATAGTAAACAGCGCTGGTACTGATCCGGACGGGGAACGTTTCGATTACCTGGATACCCGGCTAAGAAAAATGAATGCGGATATTATTGATGAGCATTATTACCGCAGGCCCGAATGGTTCCTGGCCAATGCCGCCCGCTATGATAATTACCCACGCAACGGTGCAAAAATATTTGCCGGCGAGTATGCCGCCCAAAGTGATAAAACGGTAAGTACCGCCAACAGGAACAATGTACAAACCGCCATTGCGGAAGCCGCCTTTATGACCGGCCTCGAGCGCAATGCGGAGGTAGTAAACCTGGCCTCCTACGCACCCTTGTTTGCACATGTAGATGGCTGGCAGTGGACACCCGACCTGATATGGGTAAACAACCTTGAGTCTTACGGTACGCCCAATTATTATGTGCAAAAATTGTATAGCACCAACAAAGGGACCCATGTGGTGCCGGCATTAATAAATGGCAAAGCGGTATCCGGCCAGGACAGTTTGTATATTTCGGCGGTGATAGATAAATTAAAAGGGGAAGCGATCATTAAAGTGGTGAATGCTTCCGGTAAAGAAATAATAAAAGCAATTACACTGGAAGGAATTGGTAAGATGCCATCGCAGGCATTGCTAACCGTTCTGCAAAGCAACGAACTGCAGGAGGTAAACTCATTTGATAAGCCACAAAATATTGCGCCTGTGGAATCAACTATAAACATAAAAGGTAAAGCAATAAATTTTACAGCGGCGCCTAATTCATTTTCGGTGATAAAAGTAAAAATGTAATTCTTATTAAAAATAATAACACGAATTTTAAGGCACGATCCGATAACTATAGGGTTACACTAATTTTAAAACACTCATTTCACAAACGTTAAGCACGGATTCGAAATTATAACTATCAGTATGACAGATATTTTTTAAAAATATCTTATAAACGTATGTATCAAAAAGTGATGTATTTTAATTTCAAATTAATGCCTTAAAATAAGTATTACTAAATTAATTAAATCATGAATAAAAATTATCGCTGGGGCATATTAGGCGCAGGGCGCATTGCTGAAAAATTTTGTACCGCACTTAATTTTGTGGAAGGGCCGGAAGTGTATGCCGTGGCTTCCCGTGATGGGGATAAGGCCAAAGCATTTGCCAACAAATACAACGCTCCAAAGTTTTATGATAGCTATGATGAGCTGATAAAAGATGAAGATGTTGATATCATTTACATAGCAACGCCACATGCTTTTCATTTTGATCAAACCATGGCCTGCCTGCAAAATAAAAAAGCCGTTTTATGCGAAAAGCCAATGTCGCTAAGTTACCGGCAAACAAAAGAGATGATCAGTGCGGCAACAGAAAACAAGGTTTTTTTGATGGAAGGAATGTGGACGGCATGTATGCCCTTTATTGAAAAAATACAGTCATTAATTGGTGATGATGTTATTGGTAAACCTCAATATGTGTCAGCCAATTTTGGATTTGCGGCGCCGGATGATTTGGAAGGCAGGCTATTTAATAAAGCATTGGGCGGCGGGGCGCTGATGGACGTTGGAATTTACCCGCTGTTTCTATCTACGCTGATATTGGGTGGGCCGACAGCGATAAAATCCATTTCAAAACTGGCGGCTACCGGTGTAGATGAATATAACAATATTGTATTGCAGTATGCCAACGGCGAAACGGCACACCTGTTATCCTCCATTAGTTTTAATACCGCTATTGAAGCAGAGATCATTGGTACAAAGGGCAGGATAGCCATTCAAAGCCCATGGTTTAAGGCCACTGATTTTTCTGTTCATTTGAATGATGATACAACCCAAAATTTTTCTTTCCCGCATTTAAGCAATGGCTTCGAACATGAAATAATGGAAGTGGTGCGCTGCCTGGATAATGGGTTACTGCAAAGTGAAAAGATGCCTCATCAATTAACTTTATCCATCAGCAAAATAATGGAAGAAGTGTTGCAGCAGGCTGGGGTAGTGTATAGTTAAATCCGGTCTCACAACCGCAACATAAATGCTTTTTTTATTGTGACGTTTATCTTAATCAATTAAAATTATGAAGCGCTTTTTAACCGCCATCCCGTTCCTGTTCGCAATGAACCTGGTTGCCCAGCAACAGCCATTGATGAATGATACGCTTATTCCTGTTCACGACCCTGTTATTACCAGGCAGGACAGCACTTATTATATTTTCTGTACCGGGCAGGGGATAACGGTTTTTTCTTCCACCGATATGAAGCATTGGAAAAAAGAAAAACCGGTATTTGACAAAGCGCCGGAATGGGCGTTAAAAGCCATACCTGGGTTTCGGGGGCATATTTGGGCGCCGGATATCAGCTATCACAACGGGCAATATTATTTATATTATTCCGTGTCTGCCTTTGGAAAAAATACTTCCGCTATTGGAGTGGTTACCAATAAAACATTGAATGCATCTTCCGCCGATTTTAAATGGACGGACCATGGTAAGGTTATTCAATCCGTGCCCGGCCGGGATATGTGGAATGCGATAGACCCTAACCTGATAATGGATGAAAACAAAGCCCCCTGGCTGGTATTCGGCTCTTTTTGGAACGGGATGAAATTAGTAAAATTGAAATATGATTTAACCGCCGTGGCACAACCTGAAACCTGGCATACGGTAGCCAGCCGTAAAAGGGATTTTATTCTCCCTGATTCGGTAGCAGGTGATGCGGCGATAGAAGCTCCGTTCATTTATAAGCATGATAAATATTTTTACTTATTCGTATCCTTTGATTATTGTTGCCGTGGAGAAAAAAGTACCTACAAGATGATGGTTGGAAGAAGCGAAAAAGTATTTGGGCCGTATGTTGACAGGGATGGCGTTGCTATGAATTTAGGCGGTGGCTCGGTTGTACTGGAAGGAAATAAAAACTGGCATGGGGTAGGGCATAATGCGGTGGCTGCTTTCAATGGCGCTGATTACATGGTATATCATGCCTACGATGCGAATGATAATGGCCGCTCAAAATTGCAGATCGAAAAAATAACCTGGGCCAATGGGTGGCCTTATCTTGGCAGAAGGCCGGCGTTGTGAACACGCCCACGTTGTAGAAACACGCCTCGAGGCGTGTTCCTACATAAATAGTTTAAATAAAGTAAATGAGGGTTAATAGTTTTTAAATATCTTTAACCCCTTTCAATTATTATTCAATTATCAATTATCAATTATCAATTATCAATTATCAATTATCAATTAACTAATTATCAATTATTCAATTATCATGAAAGTAACATCATTGCTTAGCCTGGGAATTGCAGCTATTTTTGCAACTTCAATTACATCCTGTAACAATCAAAAAAGTGGAGAAAAAATGGAAATAGCTAAAGGGATTACAAAAGCTTCTTTTGGAAATGCGGATGGTAAAGAAGTTTTTCTTTACACACTTACCAATGCAAAAGGTACGGAAGTGAAAATATCTACCTATGGGGCCATTGTTACATCCTGGGTATCACTGGACAAGAATGGTAAAAATTCAAGCATCGTATTGGGCTTCGATAGCCTGGGCGGTTACCTTGCAAAACCACCTTATTTTGGGGCTATCGTTGGCCGCTATGGCAACCGGATCGCTAAGGGCAAATTTAAAATTAATACATCAACTTACACATTGGCAACAAATAATGGCGCCAATCATTTGCACGGTGGTATAAAAGGCTTTGACAAGGTAGTATGGGAAGCAGCCACGGAAAATGATAGCATTTCATCTTTAATGCTGAGTTATTTAAGCAAGGATGGAGAAGAAGGCTATCCCGGAAACTTACAGGTGGATGTTCATTATACTTTAACGGATGAGGACGAATTAAAAATAGAATACAATGCAAAAACAGATAAGGCCACTGTGATAAACCTTACCAATCATAGTTACTTTAATTTGACCGGCGATGTTACCAATACTATTCTTGATCACCAGTTGGAGATAGATGCCGATAACTTTACGCCTGTTGACAGTACACTGATCCCAACCGGCGCAATATCAACAATAAAAGGCACCCCTTTTGATTTTACCAAAGCCACAAAAATCGGGTTACGCATTGATTCCGTTAAAGGCGGGTACGATCACAATTTTGTATTAAATAAAAAAGATTCCACCCTAACAAAAGTGGCCACCTTATCTGATGATAAAAGCGGCAGAAAACTGGAAGTATTCACCATGGAGCCGGGGCTGCAATTTTACACGGGTAATTTTTTGGATGGCTCTATTAAAACAAGTGATGGTAAAGCGGTCAATAAAAATACGGCCCTTTGCCTGGAAACACAACATTTTCCAGATTCACCGAACCAACCAACATTTCCATCTACCATTTTATTGCCGGGGCAAAAGTATCACACGGTTACAGTGTATAAATTATCGGTAAGCAAATGAGGAATGAATAATGAGTAATGAGTAATGAGTGATGAGTGATGAGTGGCTTCTTTCATCATTAAAGCATTTTATAAAATTCTCAAATAACAAACAACCTAACACAAAACAAAAATAGAAACATGAAATTTTTTATTGACACGGCTAATCTTGCGGATATACGCGAAGCGAATGAATTAGGAATTCTGGATGGTGTTACCACCAATCCTTCTTTGATGGCCAAAGAAAATATAAAGGGCGAAGCCGCTATCGCCAACCATTACAAAACTATTTGCGAAATAGTGGACGGCGACATCAGCGCCGAAGTATTGTCAACCGAATTTGCCACGATAGTGGAAGAAGGAAAAAAGCTGGCGGCCATTCATCCCAACATCATTGTAAAAGTGCCGATGATAAAAGAGGGGATCAAAGCCATTAAGTGGTTTACCGATAATGGGATTAAAACAAACTGTACCCTGATATTTAGTGCAGGGCAGGCGATACTGGCCGCAAAAGCAGGCGCCACTTATGTTTCACCCTTTATAGGCCGTATAGATGATAGTGGCTGGGATGGTGTGCAACTGATAGCCCAGATCAGCAATATCTACAAACTTCAGGGTTTTAAGGCGGAGATATTAGCAGCGTCCATTCGTAATGCCAATCATATTATAGCCTGTGCCGAAGCCGGCGCCAATGTATGTACCTGTCCGCTTTCATCCATATTAGCTTTATTGAAACATCCGTTAACGGATATAGGTTTAAAACAATTTTTAGCGGATGCGGAAAAAATGAAAGGCACGGCATAAAAGTTTTATCCAACATCTTTCAGTTTATGTTAAGGCCAGCCACGTTTAAACGTGGTTTGCCTTTTTGATTTAGTGCGGAAGGATGAACATCCCTTTGGCGCAAATATTACTTCAAAACAAAAAAACTGCAATTGGCGCAAGCCCCCTATTGTTCCAAATACAAAA
>JANOTW010000017.1:0-11730 GCA_031416575.1 Ferruginibacter sp. | reverse complement strand
AAATTGCATGCTCACATTGCTAGGCCCACCGGCATTATCATTGTGCTCCAGCTTCATGCCGCACTTGGGGCAGGTATCGCCTTCTTTACCGGTTACTTCCGGGTGCATGGGGCATGCATAAATATGGTCGCCACCTTCATGCGCCATTTCCATATTTGTTGAATCGGCATCCGCTGTTTTTGTATCGCCGGTGTTATTACAAGCTGTAAAAAATATGGCTGCACTAATTGCCGCAACAGCCATTAAAATTTTAAATCCTTTTTTCATTTGTTTGTTTTTTATTAGTTGATGAATTAATTATGATTATGGCCCTGGTGATTTTGTGTATCTTCTTTTGATGACAGTTTTGTAAATTTCATGTTGCACTTAGGGCATTTGCCTTCGTGGGCGTAGGTTTTATCGCCTTCGCATTTCATGGGGCACTGGTACTTTACTGCTGCTACGGATTTTGATATGGATTTTAAATTCATGCCGCATTTAGGGCATTTGCCCGGTTTACTATAGGTTTTATCCCCCTCACATTTCATGGGGCATTGATAAACGGCTGTATTCGCCGCTGCCGCTTTATTAGTTTTAGCTTTTGTTGACTGGGCGTTTACGGCAGTAAAACAAAATAACGCAATTGCCATGGAAAGAATGATTTTAAACTGTTTCATTGTTGTTTATTTTTGTAATGATTAATAAAAAAATTATTGATTTAAGTAAATTGTTTTCATTTGATAAACCCCCTTTACTACCACTCTTTCACCATCTTCCACACCTTGTATAATTGAAGTATATTTTCCGTTTGATGTACTTTTATTGACATAGCTAATGCTGTATTGCTCCGCTTTATCTTTTATAAAAACTACCGGTTTGCCATTTACTTCTGCAATAGCATCATCCGGTACAACCAATTGTTTTGAAATATTTTCAGAAAAAATATTTACGTTAATATTTTCGCCGATTTTAAATTGAGATTTGGGATTGACGATTTCAAAAATTACTTTCTGGGATTGGTTGGTACTATTAACTGATTGAGCAGTGGAAACTAATTTTAAACGAAAAATAGTTGTATCATTCCCGATGGTTGATGATGTAGTTATTTTTTCAACATTCTTTAGTTGCTCCGCATCATTGGCGAATACCTGTGTTTCTACCAATACCTTTTCAAGATTAGTTATATCAAACAAGGTTTCCCCCGAATTGATTACCGCACCCATGGAATAATTAAATGTGCCTACTACCCCACTGATGGGCGCTGTAATGGTTATCATTTTGGTGTTACCCGTGTTGCGTGGTGCATTGCCGCTAAACAACTGCTTGTTTTTTAAAGCCGTTTCATATCTTGCTTTCGCTTCGGTAACATCCTTTTTAGCCGCAATATCTTCTATGGCTTTTAATCTATCGTACTGCGCTTTGGCTGCATTGTATTCCGCATCTACACCATTTTGTTGGGAAAGGATATTGATCTGCGTGCCTGCGTCCACCTGTTGTTCTATCACTGCCAAAACCTGCCCTGCTCCTACTCTTTGTCCTACCGATACTTTCAATGAAATTATTTTACCCGTTTGTGGTGATTGTATTACAGCCCTGCCTTGTGGTGAAGCGATTACTGTTCCCAGTACCTGTGTTGACAGGTTAAAATCTCCGGCCTGGATTTTTTCTGTCAGGATACCAAAAAGGAATTGGGTTTCTTTTTCAACTATGAATATATCAGACATAGAACCACCGGATTTACCGCCAGCCGCATGATCTTCACCTTCATGCGCCGATGCAGTATTGTAATTAGCGGCAGGCAATATGCAAAAAAGAACGATGAAGCCTGCAGCAACTTTTTTATTGGTTTTCTTCATTATAAAAAACATCCCTAACAAACCAAGCAATAATCCTGCAATGCCGAAAAACCAGGAGCTATTATACCAATGCGTATCATTGAGATCAGTGGCAACAGCTACCATTTCCAGTTCTTTGCCAACGGCTATATTACTTACCAGCATCAAATCCGGCCCCAGCGATGAATTAATGTTTATGGTGAGGTTATATGATTTTTTTTCAGGGAAAACCCCTTTTACTTCATACACTCCCTTATCAATCCTGCTTACTTTTAATTTTATATTTGAATTACCCGCAACTGTAATTTGTAATGCCGCACTATCTACGGGTGCATTGGTATTAAAATCACTTACAAATAAATTAAACGTTACTTCTTTACCTTGCCGCAGGGGCGCATACTTCACCAATAATTCATACACATCCGACACCGCTTCGCTGCTAAAATAAGTTGTAGGATTAGCGGCTTCCTTTGTAGCGTCTCCATGGCCTTCGCCCTCATGTGCAACAACTAAAGAGGGTATTAACAGCAGTAAAATCAGCATTTTCTTTATCATAATGTTCCGGTTAAATATTTTATAGATAATATGCCCTGGTTATAGTTCCTTATAGCTTCCAGGTATTTTAGATGTATTGAATAAGCGTCATTAATGTTTCGCAGGTAATTGATGTAATCATATTCGCCGCTTTCAAAAAAGCGTTTGGCGGTACTTATAATCTCATTTGATTTTTTGATTCCTGTGCTTTGATAATAAGTTAATGACTGTGTATAGATAGCCATTTCGTTTTGCGCCTGTATTAACTGAACAGAAAGCTGTTGCCTTAAACCAGTTACTTTTTGTTTATTAATTTCCCATTCAGTTTTTGCCGCATTGATATTACTTTGATATTGCCCAAACCACAAAGGCACTGTAAAGCCAACACGGAAACGGTTGCGTACCGGGGTGTTTCTTTCGCCCTGGTTAAAGAAGCCAACTGCTAAACCAGGCAATGCTTTTGCCTTTTGCAGTGAAATATTTTTTTGGGCAATTAACCCTGCCTGGTTATAAATCTGTACAGATGGGTTTGTTGCAAAAGCAGCGCTGTCGGTGGTTACCGTAAATTCATGTACCGGGTTTGTATTAAGCGGCGCTGCCATAAATGTTTCCTGCAAACCGGTAAGGTATTGTAACTGGCCTTGAAGATTGGTGGTGGTAAGCTGAGCCTGTAAGTACTGGTTATGTACTTCGCCGTATTGGGTTTCTGCAAATAATTTTTGCAGGTAGTCAATCTGGCCTGCATCAAACTGCCGCCCGGCGGCTTTGCTTATGCGCTCATACACGGTATCCTGCACATACAATTGCCGTTGCAGGGCGGCGGCGTATTGCAGCGACAAATACAATTGCGTTACCTGGAATTTTACCTCATTTTCCGTTAGTCCTTTTTCCTTTTCCGCCAATACAATCCTTTGCTTTTGCAACTGGTATTGCTTACTGTACACGGTAGGGAACTCTGTAGATTGCGTAATGCTTCCGGTATAAAAATTTCCAGTGGGGCTTTCAATAAAAACTTCGGGATTGGGTAAATTAATACTGCTCTTTAGCAATTGCTTTTGCTGTAAAACGGATAAACCGGCAGCGGAAATATTCCTGCTATTTTTCACTGCCCTGCTTACAGCCTCTGCCTCCGAAATAATTTGTTGGCTGTAAACATTTACCATTGACAGCAAACTGATAAATACTATTACAATGAATTTGAACATAAAAAATTAATTACAGTAACTGAAACAAACAAGCCTTTTGGGAAAAGCACTATTGGTTCAATGGACGATGCCATCAAACACAGTTACAATAATCAAATCTGGAAACTCTGAATTGCTATGCGTATGTCGGGGGGAGGAGGGTAAAAGAATCTGGCTTTATATTTTGGAGGGTAAGCCATCGATAAGTTATAAATATCAAGACCTGAAAAAATTGTAATGATGGCTACAAAAGCAGGTACATCAATTGATGCTTTTGTATTTTGATTAATGGCTTTGTCTAAACTTTGAAACTTAATTACTTTGTCGTTACAGCAATCATCTTTTTCTTTTTGAGGCGGCTTGTTTTCTTCCTGATGAAGCTTTGCCGTTTGATTATGGTGAGTATGTTTTTTGCCATTTGCATGAACATGGATAGCAGCTTTTGCTGGTTGCTGATGATGCTGATGTTTTTTACCATTGGCATGAATGTGAATGGAAGTGCCGGGAGCTTTTGCTGTATGTTTTGAAATATTGAAACCCATATCTACACCAATACTACAAGCAAACCCTACCAGCATATTCAAACTGAATACAGCCAGCAGGAAAGCTGCTTTTAATTGTATGGAAATGTTTTTTTTCATTAATTCATTGCAAAAGTAAAGTTATTATGATCAGCATACCAAAAACCTGATTGTAAAGGTAAATAATCCGACAGTCTGAAACTTACATAATTATGGAAAGGATTTACATAATTATGCTGATTCAGGACATCATTTGCAACAATCCTTATTTTGTTGAATTGGCGGACATGGAACATCTCCATAACTGCAAAAGACACAACAATCCCCCTGCTTCGGTTTAAGCCTTGTTTTACATTTTTTACATTCATAAAAAAATTGACAAGCATCTGCAGGCATTGTCCCTTCCTCTTTATGTCCGCAAACAGGGCAGGTGATAGTTGATTGAAATATGATTGTGTTTTCCATTAGTTTTTGATTTCGGTTTGTGCTTTTACTTTATATCCCGTGCTGTTAATAGCTGCAACAATGCTGTCAACAACTGTTTTGCTATTGTCAAACTTCACAATGCTATTCGCTTTGTTATAAGATGTTTTATATTCAATCACCCCGTTTACTTTAGCCAGTTTGCTATTAACATGCTCAGTGCAACTTTCGCAGGTCATGCCTTTGATGTTAAACTGCACTTGTTTGATATTGCTTTTGTCAACCACAATTACTTTTGCCTGCGGTGGTTTCTGGTAAAAAATAGTAGCATACAATGGAAAAGCCATTAGCACTGCTGCAATTGCTGTAACAATGCCTAAAAAAGATTTTGATTGCCAGAAAGATTTTTTATTGTCTGTTTCACAACCGCAGTCCACTTGTTTTTGAGGCTTTAATTTTTGATACCAGGCAAAAGCAAAAACTAAAATTGTCAACCCGATTAAATATGGGCGATAAGGTTCAATCCATGAAAAGGATGAAGCCAATCCGCTTGCACCACCTAAAAAAGCCAAAACAGGTGTAATGCAGCAAAGCGAAGCTGCAATGGCAGCGATGATCCCTGCAATCCAGCTCTTGCTGATTTTCGTTGTAGTTGTCATTTTAAGATATATTGTTGAAACTTATCCTCATAAAATTAAATACCGATGAAAAATTATTTACAACAGTCTTTCTTTCTTACAAAAATGGCTTTAAATATTTTCCAGAAAAATCGCCCTATTGATTTTATTGCTGTCATTATAGCATCATTAATAACATTACCCCACTCATACCAATCATCAACGCATCTTCAATGATCGTGATGGTACTCATGGGTAAATTAAACACATCACCCAAACAAGCACATTTTATTTTTCTTTTGTTAAACACACTTTGCAGTACACCAATAATACTAACCGTCATCACCACAAAGGTAACGATATTGGTAAGTATAGGATTAAAGCCTGTAAGAAATGCAATTCCTAATGCCATTTCCGTAAATACATAAACATAACCCCAACCATTCCATTTCCTTGCCACAATATCATACATGGCATAGCTTTGGGCAAAGCCTTTCAGGTTCAATAATTTAAAAAATGAAAAGACAAGGAAGAACCCTGCCATAAAATGATTCATCCACCGCATCCATGCAAACTCACCGTGCATATATTCTATCAAAAGAGTTACGCCTGTTATGTAACCAAAAATGAGCAGGATAGGTTTATAAGTTGCTATCCATGATTTTGTTTCTTCTTCTGCCGCAACAGGAGCAACCATTTGTTGTTGGTGATCTGTTTCTGACAACTGATATTTTGGATATTCTTTTAATGCCGTCTTTAAATCATTTGTTGCAATATGTTTATCCATATCAATCGTTGCTTCGCCTTTGGGTAAATCAATAGTTACATTTTTTACTCCTGCTATTTTTGACAGTAAGCGCTGAACCTTTACCTGGCAGCCTGTGCAGGTCATTCCAGAAACCGTATATGTATTTGTCATGATAATTTTATTTTGAAAACAAAGTTATCCTGACATAACACTATAACTGTTACGGAATTATGGGAATGATTTATAAGATTTTGATTCTCTTAAATTAAATCTATAGGCTTTCGGCGTATGCCGCCAACTTTTTTAAAATGGCTTGGCGTAAGCCCTGTTACTTTCTTAAACTGTGCGGATAAATAGGCTACACTGCTATAACCTAACTGATAAGCAATTTCACTCAGGGTCATTTCATTGTAGATAATTAACTCTTTTACTTTTTCAATTTTCTGGTTTATAATATACTTTTCAATCGTTATACATTCAACATCGGAAAATAACCGGCTTAGGTAACTATAATCTTTCATTAGTTTTTTAGATAGGATTTCAGAAAAATTGTATTGCTCATCAATTGAGCTATGATGCACCTGATCAATAATGATGTTCTTAATTTTCTCTATCAGCCTTTTCCTGCTGTCGTCTAATAATTCGAAACCTAAATCAGCAAGATTTTGCTTCAATTGAGCCAATTGTTTTTTGGTGAGCTCTTTACTTAATTGTACTTCGCCCAATACAATCAAATTCGCGGTAAGTTGCAATTTACCCAGTTCCTGCTTTACTACCATAATGCAGCGGTCGCAAACCATATTTTTGATGAATAAATGCATTTTATTTTTGTTCAAAAATAAGAAACCTTGAAAAAGCATTATGTTAATATACTGCGCAAGCGTTAAAAAAGTGAGTCATGGTTTTGTTGTCCGTACGAAGAAGCAGCCATGGGCCCGCCCGAACGTACTTCGGTACGGGCGGGCATTCCCGAAAAATGCCGAAATGTCGGCACAGGTCGGGATTTCGCAAATACATTTTTTGTCCGGGCTTTATATCCTTGCTCAACATCGTTGCATCGCCCTCTTGTACTGAATACCATTGAGGATCTTTAATTGCGTTATAAATTAAAATACAGATTGAATTTTTAAGATTATCAGCTAAATCAAATTCACTGTTTTACCCCTTGCGCAGTATAGATAGGCTGAAGTTTCGCTAATTACAACTCCAAAATTTACAGGTCAATCATTTTCACGTGGCGGAGTGCTTTTTGAAAGGTGGTGTTATTTGAAGACTTTTTTTTGCCCCAGGCAACGCTGGCAAGCGGGAAGGACTTCTGCCAGTTCCTAAACTGCGCCTGATGAACCGCCCGGTATAACGTAATTAAAGTTCCCCAATGGTATTCAGTACAAGTCCCGATTCAAGTGTAACATCGGGATGCCCCGATAAAAGATCGGGGCAAGCGATGCAACGATGTTGCCATGAAATACTTCGGCCCGGACAAAAAAAAGAATGATTGTATGGAAGGAACCTGCCAGATTGCGCAGGCAGGGATGCAACCCTGCCTGACTGTGTCAAGGAGATAAGGATGATACACCTTGCTTTACTACCTAATCACGTTTTTATCCGTTGTGCAGTATAATAAATCCGGATAAAGAGTAAATGCCGCAATTATATTAATATTTCGAAACCCACAAAGCTTTCATGAATAGCATGAAAATTAATGTTGGTATTTGTTAAACCTTAGCCAGTAAAATTTGTTTCTCAAACTAAGCTAATTAATTTTGCGTAGTTTCCTTAAAATTTATAATATGAAATTATTTTTTTTAACAATAATAACTTTAGTGAGCCTCTATTGCCCTGCCCAACAAAACAACACAACTAAATCACAAAATATGACTGACAATTTAAATAATGTAACCATGGACACGGCAACATTCGGAACAGGTTGCTTTTGGTGCACAGAGGCTATTTTTCAACAGGTTGAAGGGGTTTCAAAAGTAACAAGCGGATATAGTGGCGGCAAGGTATTAAACCCAACCTATAAACAAGTATGTACCGGAACAACAGGCCATGCCGAATGTTTAAATATTGTATTTGATCCCGCAAAAATCACGTTTACCGAACTACTGGAAATTTTTTGGCAGGTACACGATCCAACTACATTGAACAGGCAGGGAAATGATATTGGAACCCAATACCGCAGCGTGGTTTTTTATCACAATGAGGAGCAAAAAGCAACGATAGAAAAATTTAAAACGGAATTAAATAAAAGCGGCGCATGGGATAACCCTGTGGTTACAACACTGGAACCATACGTGAAATTTTATCCTGCTGAAGACTATCATAAAAATTATTATAATGCTAACACAGGCGAAGGCTATTGCCAGTTCGTAATCAGGCCAAAGGTGGAGAAGTTTCAAAAAGTATTTAAGAGTAAGCTAAAGAAGCATTGATCAGAATCGGTTATCAAAATAAAATTCTTCATTACCGGCTAATTTTATTTTTTTGAAATCCGGGTGATTAGGATTGATCAAATAATTAAATTCTTTTTTTATAATTACAGATGGCACTTTTAATATAACGCTGTTAAGATCATTCAACCATTTACGACCTAAACCCTGGCAATAAACATAATTATCTATAGAATACCAATCCTTTTTTAAAGAAGCCAGATCAATCGTTTCCATTGATAGGGAATCAGGTATTTCAATAACCATTAATTTATATAAAGCATTGCTGCCCTCGCCACTTCTATGTACCAGGTTTTCAAGGCAGGCCAGTGACCGGCTTTCAGCAGTGTAAATAACAAAATTGCCCTTTGCATTCCATCTTGCAGAATAACCTGAAGCGGTTAATGATTTACTCCATTGCTCAGTTGTAATTCTATATACAGTCATGAAATAAATAATTAGGCCAGATCTCCGTGGGCTATACGATTAAGCTCATCCATGATAAAATTGATACCACCTACAGTAGTAATAAATGCACGGGGAATGCGATTACCCAATCCAAATGCAGGCTTATCGAGCCAGCGGTTAAAACTTTCTTTATTACCAAAAACCTGGTTGCCTTTATTAAAAAGCACAATGGTTTTTAAAATGTATTCACTTTGTAAAGGGCTTAATTTCTTTTTTTCCTTTTGGTATCTTGTAACTGTTTTATAAGAAACATCTAAAAGATCCGCGGCAAAATCTTTATCGTAATTTGCCACTGCGATCATATCATCAAAAGCAGTAGCATAGATGGCTTCAGGCTCTGATAGCGTGTTGAATTCTTCCTGTTGTATGTAATTTGAGTATTGTTTATATACTTTTGTGGCATTATCTACAGCTTCCATAATTTTTAATTTAAAATCAAATATAGACATTTTTCCATTAAACAAAGAATTTTGTCTAAACTTTTTCTTTCTTTACCCTCCTCAATTCTAAAAGATTCAAACTATTTGGATGGAAGTTCGTGATATTGGTATGAACAAGGTGAATTGCCATATCATACCACAATGGAACCACGGGGGCATCTTCCATGATCATCCTGTCCATTTGCTGGTATAATTTATATCTTAATGAATCATTTTTTTCAGCAATCGCTTTTTCATAAAGGGCATCAAAAGCAAGGTTTTTATAGCGGGTGTAATTAGGAGGTGCAGGGTTTTTCCCATAAAATACACTTAGATAATTTTCCGCATCCGGGTAATCTGCTATCCAGCTACCCCTGAAAAACAAGGCCTGCGATTTGGCGGTTTGCTCCAACAATAAACTTTTCTGAATAGCTTCTACCTGTATGCTAATTCCGGCAAGGTTTAATTCGTTTGCGATATAACTTGCCAGGTCAGTATAAATGGGTATGGTTAATAATTTGATGGATGGTAAATTTTTCCCATCCGGGAAACCAGCTTCAGCAAGCAGTTGCTTTGCTTTTACGGGATCATAACGATATCCCTTAACAGCAACCGTATCAAAAGAAGGCAGACCAGCCGGAACAAATCCACTTTCCGCCGCGGTACCGATTGAATTACGCAAATACAGCATCATCTTCCTTCTGTCGAAACCATAATTAATTGCCTGGCGGATTTTTTGCAACCGCAAAGGCGAGTTTTTAACCAATTCATTACTTGTATCCACCAAAATACCGAGATATTCTATATTGAGGTAATCATGCTTTTGCAACAACAACTTACCCTGCCATTGTTTTTTCAGGTGTCCGGTCTTAGTCAATATCTCATCCTTGAAAGAAGCGTCAATATCATTAATAAAATCCAGGCGGTTCTGTTGAAATTCGAGGAACTCTGTTGCCTTACTATCAAAAAAGGAAATTTTTATGCCATCTAAATACGGTAGTGAATAGCCGCTGCTGTCCTTTTCAAAATAATTGTCATTCTTTTTTAGAAGCAATGCCTGGCCTTCTTCCCACACCACCATTTGAAAAGGCCCGGTACCAACAGGATGACTGCGAAAGTTGCTGCCATACTTTTCTACCGCCTCCTTAGGTACAATGGAACAATATTGCATACTCAATATGCCAAGTATGGGTTGAAACGGGCGGATAAGTTTTAATTGAAAAGTAGAGTCATCCAAAGCTGTAAATCCATTGACCGAATCAATACGGTTATTAAATATCCATGCACCCGGACTGGCAACATTTTTATCAATGATCCTGTTAAAACTATAGGCCACATCCCTGGCAGTAAGCAATCTTCCTTTTGCATTTACGAATGCCGCATCATCATGAAAATAAACATCAGTTCGTAAATGAAAAGTAAACTGGAGATTGTCTGGTGATAATTCCCATCTTTTTGCAAGTGATGGTTTAAGTTGCATATTTTCATCCACTTCAATCAACGTATTGTACAATTGATGAATGGCCCACATGATAGATTGGTTCTTTGCAAATGCAGGATCCAAACTGGCAATGCCGGTTTGTTCATTGTAGTGAAATATTTTTTTGTCAGGATGCTGATGGTTAGTACAGGAAATTAAGCCGGAAAACGAAATAATGGATATTGATATAATTAATAATGGATAATGTTTTAAGCTCATTTCTATATTTGTTTAACGTAAGTTTTTAACTGCCCTCAGTTTATTTCTATTTAATTTTATTTATTCATCTAAAATTATAGAACATTAGCAATTATTCAATTATCAATTCGTAATTTATCAATTAATAAAATGAAATCAATAAGAGATTCCCTTACCCTGATACTTTTAGTAATACTTTGTTTTTTAAAAACTTCCGCCCAACCTTTAAGTGGAAAAACAACTCCAACGCATGCTGATACATTAAGAGGCAGTTATGGACCTGGAAGAGACTGGTGGGATGTATTGAAATATGATTTGCATGTGAAGTTTAATATTGATGATAGTACGATTAGTGGATACAATATCATTGAATTTAATATTTTGAAACATGGAAATTTAATGCAAATAGATTTACAGGCTCCCCTGACAATAGATAGTATAAAATTTGGGAATAAAAGCTTATTCCACTTTCAATCGGAATTTACAAATGAGTTAAACTATTATAGAGATGGAAATGCTTATTTTATAAAAACATCAGCTTTGTTTGGTCCATTAATAGAAACAAGAAGAAAAAAATTTATGATTGTTTACTACCATGGTAAACCAACAATTGCCAAACGTGCCCCATGGGATGGCGGGCTAATCTGGAAGAAAGATAAAAACAATAATCCCTGGGTAAGCATCGCCTGCCAGGGTTTGGGAGCAAGTGTATGGTACCCCTGCAAAGACCATCAAAGCGATGAACCGGACAGCGCCGAAATGCATATCACCATTCCTGACACATTGGTTTGCGTGGGCAATGGAAAATTGCGTGATAAAAAAATGAATGGAGATGGCACAGCTACTTACGATTGGGCCGTGGTAAATCCCATCAATAATGTTATAATTATTG
>JANOTW010000016.1:0-9525 GCA_031416575.1 Ferruginibacter sp. | reverse complement strand
TATTTAGATACTTTTAAAACTTTCCCGCTCCCAAATGACCTGGCTGATTACTGGCATTTAATTCATCTTCTTCTTCAACGTAGTAACCTGGCTTTGTAAATTATTTACCATACTTGCCAACGAATTCATATCCCAGCGTTGCTGAGCGCTTACTTTACTGATTACCATTTGCGCCTGCCACAACTCTACCACATCCTCCGCATTTACCTGGTAAGGCTGGTATTGCGGGTTATCACTAACCAATGTCAGTTTACTTTTTGTCCGGTTATTCTTCACGATCCTTTTGTAAACAATCCCTTCATTTCTGCTAACCACAATATATGCCTGGTCATTTTTTACATCTTCTGTGTTGTCTATCTTCTCGCCTACTATAATACTACCGCTTGGAGTTGGCATCATGCTATCCCCAATAATTTCGAACGCCCTGTAATTACCACCCGCCAGCATAGGAAGGGTAAATGTATTCAATTCGTCAATAAATTCGCTGTCAGCATAACCCGTAAGGTATCCTGCGGCTGCTTTTACCGGGACAAAGTGAATAATATTCCTTTCGGCGGTCATCATTTTTTGCTGCCTTCGCTTCGCCAAAAAACTATTCCCTGTATTACTCAGATCCTTTAATAATAATTCATCTAAGCTTAACTTAAAAATATCGCCTACAATTTCAAGTACTTCAAGCCGGGGATCGGCTCTTTCTTCTTCATAAGCGCCTATCAGGGATCGTTTAATTCCAAGTTTAGCCGCAAATTCTTCCTGGGTCCATCCACGAAGTTTACGTAGATATTTAAGGTTTTGTCCTGCTTGTGACATGAGTAACTAATTTGATTAGTACAAATATACTAACATATTTAGCTAATCCAAATTTTTTATACTATTTTTTTGAATTATTATTTTTTCCTTTTTAATGAGGCTTAACAAATATTGACATAAGAATATGATAGCCCTTATTTTTGTACAAAATAATTTATATGCAAATAGTTTTGGTATTGCACAACTTGTTACGCTGGGGCGTTTTATTATTTGGCCTTTGGACACTGCTGAATGCACTTACAGGAGTTGTTGGCAAAAGAAAGTATTCCGCCGGTGATAACCGCAGTAATTTATTGTTCATGATCTTTTGTGATATCCAGTTGTTGATTGGTTTGATATTGTATTTCACCAACTCGTGGTTTGACCGGCTCAAAGACCTGGGAAACAATATGAAAGACCCTTACAACCGATTCTTTACAATGGAACACATGCTCCTCATGATTATAGCATGGGTGCTTGTGCATGTAGGAAGAGCTTCCGTAAAAAGAGCCGGTACAGATGCCGCCAAACATAAACGCATGCTGATATTTTTCGGTATCGCTATCCTATTGATAATGGTTTCCATTCCCTGGCCTTTCAGGGAAGCCATCGCAAAACCATATTTCAGGTGGTTCAATTGACGGTGCAGGATTTTTGATATCTTAAATTAACAACCATTATGGCGAAAGCGACCGCATTACCCACCATATTAATTACCAATGACGATGGCATTACCGCCCCGGGTATCCGCAATCTAGTAGAAGCAGTAAAAGATCTCGGTAAAATAGTAGTGGTGGCCCCGGATAAACCACAGAGTGGCATGGGCCATGCGATAACCATTGGCCACCCCCTGCGGATGAATAAAATTGAGATGTTTGAAGGAGTGGAATCGTGGCAAACGAGTGGCACGCCTGTTGACTGCGTAAAACTGGCGGTAGATAAAGTATTACACCGAAAACCCGATCTGTGCCTGAGTGGTATTAATCATGGGGCCAACCATTCTATCAATGTTATTTATAGTGGTACGATGAGTGCCGCAATGGAAGCTTCGATAGAAAGTATCCCCAGCATCGGATTCTCCTTATTGAATTATAACTACGAAGCGGATTTTGCACCGGCAAGGCATTATGTAAGAATGATTGTAAGCAGCCTGTTACAAAAAAAAATGGAGAAACACATGTTGCTGAATGTAAACATCCCATCAGTTCCTTTGGAATTGATAAAGGGTGTAAAAGTTTGCCGGCAGGCTTATGCCAAATACCAGGAAGATTTTAAACAACGCAAAGATCCCCAGGGGAAAAAATATTATTGGCTCACCGGCGCCTTTGTAAATTTTGATAAGGGGAATGATACGGATGTATGGGCGCTGGAAAATAATTATGTGAGCGTGGTTCCCGTTCAGTTTGATTTAACCAATTATACGATGAAAAAAGAATTAGAAAAAAACTGGAAGGTAAAATGATATTTAAAAAAGATAATTTTTGGTTGGGCACGGTGCTGGGCTTACTTGGCCCTGTAATTGGTTTCGCTATTTTTAAACTGATTAAATACAGAAGGTTCTCGTTGATGGAAATGTACCAGTGGATGACAATGAACCATAACCTTATAACAGCCTGGATCAGTGTTTCCCTTTTTGCCAATGCCCTGCTGTTTACAATTTATGTAAATGCAAGGATTGATAAAACAGCGAAGGGTATTTTCGCGGTAACAGTGCTTTATGCGATTACCGCCTTACTGATCAAATTTTTTGGTTAAAACCCTAACTTTAAAATATGCAAGCGCAGCCCTGGTTTAAAGATTGGTTCAACTCACCTTATTATCATCAGCTTTACTTTAACAGGGATGAGGTAGAAGCTGCCGCGTTTATTGACAAACTGATTGATCACTTACACCCAACAATCAATGCGGGCATACTGGATGTTGCCTGCGGAAAAGGAAGGCATTCCATACACCTGGCGCAAAAAGGATTTGACGTAACCGGTATTGACCTGAGCGAGGACAGTATTGAAGAAGCGCTAAAATTTGAAACCGGTCACCTGCATTTCTACCGGCATGACATGCGGCTGCCTTTTTGGATCAATTACTTTGATTACGCCTTTAATTTTTTTACCAGTTTCGGTTATTTTAAAACCGCCCGGGAACATGACAATGCCATCCGCACCATTGCCCAATCCTTAAAAAGCAAAGGTTGTTTCGTAATGGATTACCTGAACGTGCATTATGCGGAAGGCCACCTGGTGCACCAGTTTGATAAAGAGATTGACGGGGTAAATTATTTTATCACCAAGTGGTTTGATGAAACGCATTTTTATAAGAAGATAGTGGTGGAGGACGAAGCGTTGGAGGTCCCGTTGATATTCACCGAAAAGGTGGCGAAGTTTTCATTGGGCGATTTTACGGATATGTTCGCCTACCAGGGATTGCAGATACAGGAAGTATTCGGTGATTATAATTTCGGTAATTATGATGTGAGGAAATCGCCGAGGTTGATTGTGATTGCGAGGAAAAAATCGAATTTATAATCTATGCTTATTCTAAACACATAATACGCTGGGGATAAAAATGTGAGTTTCATTTATTGTCCGGGCTTAGGCGTTTCATGGCATCATCGTTGTGTCACTCACTTCTACGTCATACCATTGGGGATCTTTAATTGTGTTATGTTGAAAGAAGCGAATAACCGTATTGCGGTGCCGGCCACCAATAGCAGCGGAGAAGGGCTCCTCCTACCGGAGCAGATGTTTTTGTTGTTGATCATGCTACAAAGAGATGGCTACTCTGTAGCCTGAAATACAGTCACTGGTTAATAATTAAATACTGTTGCTCAGCGAAGGCAGTTATAAAAAATACTGCATCATCGGAGAAACCACTGTCCGCCGTTGTTGTGTGTTGTGCGGATGGGTATGCGGCGTTGGCGACACCAACAACCTGTAGTGTGTAGCAGTAATAATATATGATGTAGCAAATGATGTTGTTGGTGATAGCCCTGCTTCAAAGCCAACTGCACGAACACCAACAACGGCGGAGAAGAAGTAATCGGACTGGCCTGCGGTGCCGGCCACCAAAAGCCCACTGTCCGGCGTTGTTGTTGTGTTGTGCGTAATGTATGCGTCCTTAGCAGCATCAACAACCCATAAGCGTGGCTGCAAGAAAATAAGGGTAGTAAGCAATATTGTTGGTAATTGCCCTTTTACAAAGTCAACTGCACTAACACCAACAACGGCGGAACGCACATTGACCGTAAGACACATCCTTGCGGCAATTGGGGTAGAGTTTTTGGCGATGTAACACTAAACCATCCACGGAAGCAAGTTTATTCTTTGTTAACTCTAACTAAATGGCCGAACTTCATAGAGCTTCAAGTACTAATCGGCTTTAAAATCGAAAAAGCTATTTTACAATTTGATCTTCGATTTTTTTTATCATCCTCACACAGATTTTACTTTCTTTCCCTGTTAAGTAACGCATGGTTTCCAAAACTCCTCCTACAACTATTTTTTGGTCAAAAAAATATGTGTTATAGCCAACCATACTATATTCAGGATCAGGATAAATTCCTGAATTCAACTCGTACATCGAGGTGAAATTAATATCCTTTATAAAAAAAATATGCGTAAGCATAGAATCGTTACCATTGCTGTTTTTTTGGAGTGTGTCAATATAGTAGAGGTTTTTATTCCATAAAAAAGTATCCTTTAAAGTTTTGTTTAGAAAAAAAGAACCTGATTGCAAGGCAGAATCACTGAGCCCGACACCAAACTCTTTTTCACTAAATTTCCCCGATTTAACTACTTTATTGCTTGTCGAAAATGTATCGAACTCAACGTATCGTTTATTTCCAGGATTTAATACATAAATGCCTGATGTATCATAGTATGTATTCTCTATAAATTTACCTGATTTGCCATTTAGAGTATCACTTTTCCGAATATCAAGTTTAAATTCAAATAAGTATCCATTGCAACTAATAAGATGAATTTTGAATGGTAATTCTTCAGTAATATTGTTCCTAACAGTATAAGTAGTAAGTTTATATGAGTAATTTTTCTTTGAAACAGTACATCCCCAAATACTGCAAAACAAAACAATAACAATCACAAATAATTTCCTGCAGTACTTATTGCCTTCAAAATACATGGTAAAAAAAATTAATTAAAAAATGAATTTAGCAGCTTCTAATAGTAAAAATATCCAACTAAAATTATAATTAATCCTTTAAGAAACTTGGAGTTTAAATAGGGCAGTATAGCTTTAGTTGGATATGTTTAATACTTTTTTTAACGAGGATAAAACCTTAGTTCATTGCCTGGAACAGGAAAAGTATAATCCAATATTCCGCCACTAATTGGTAAAGGCAGTCTAAGTCTATGCCTGATTGTTCCTGTAACTCTTGATTTTCCATACGTATTTGAAGTATTATTATTTAAGATTTCATTTAGTAAACCTGTTTGAGTCCAAGTACTTTCAATAAAAGTATTGGAACCTACAAATTGAGAACCCGTTGTTTCAAACATTGACATATTATACATATCTTCATATGTCATATTAACTGTATAAAAACGATCATGGATATATGAATATCTTGTTGAAGCTACAATCTTCCAAAAACCCAATGAAGCTTCTGCAACATGCCATGTTATAATATCAGAAATCGTATTTCCGGAAGCTGCAGTTGCGGATCCAAAAATATTAGCTGCAGGCATAATTTGAAATTCTACATAGTTAGTAAACTCCTGAACAATGGCCTCATCTTCTGAGACACCAGCTCCACCACCACCACATCTTGAGGCGTTAAATGCAGTTGCCGAAGAATACGATAAAGATCTTGTTTGCTCACATCCTCCGCCTGGGCCATCATTATCGCATACCGAATATAAATACTCATAATCAGCGCTTCCATCACTCCAATGTGTAACAAGGTAAAAAGAAGTACACCTTGCACCACTATTAGTACTATTAGAAGGATTTGCCCGCTTATCAAATTTCTTTACAAACTTCTTTTCACCGGCTTCATAACCAGCTTCAAATAATAATTGTCTCGTAACCTTATAATAGGTAAGAGTTCCGGTAAACGAAGTCTTTTCATTATTATGTATCCAGCCGATGATATCCAAAAAATCAACACTTGCAAGACTGCTCTGTTTTATTACTGCTATTTGGGCATCTGCATAACTGGCTTTGTCCTTTTGCGAATATAACAATAACAGGATGTTCTTGCCGGCTATATTTAACTCAAATACAGTTAACTTGTTCCCTAAATTATTATCATAGATTTTAAACTTTTCCCATCTTATACCCTGCAAAACGGTATCAATGGAACTATTTCCGAGAACATCTGTTTTTGATCGTTTACTGTTAATGTAAGCTGTGATTTTTGTTTTTTCGGCTTCTGGAATTTTTAATTCCTGTCTGGCTGTGATTTTTGATTTTTCGAGTTCTATAACTTTTAATTCATGTGTTGAAGTATTATTATCAGTACCTAAGTTTTTCCTACAGGATGCAAATATCGTTATAACTGCAATTAAAATTATTAAACGTGCTTTCATTGTTTATGTTTTATAGTTTATACTTCCCTTGATTTAAAAAGAGACATTTTGTTGAACGATTAAAAGTAAAAGAAAAAACGGGGAACTCAAACCAATTGCAATAAAACCGAGCATATTATAATTAAATAAAAAGTATTGAAGGTGTGTCTTCTTTCTCATTCTTAGGATGCTTTCTATAAATCTGCAATAAACATAAAACAATTTTTTAATAGTTATCTTCTTGATACCAGTATTTTTTAATACCGACATTGTGTTTGCGGCCTTGCTACCAAGCGCAATAAACAAACACAGCATACAAATAGAAATGATTTTTTTCATAAATGATTTTTTGAATTGTTAATTGTTAAAATTCCAAATTTTCTTACCTTAATTTTTTACAAAACAAAAATGATAATTTATAAATTATGTTTTTAGGCATACATTGAAAACTTTAGGATATATTCGCCTATCACTAACTCCAACCCCTACCCTCCCCATGTACGCTGTAACAGAAAATCTCAGAAAGTTTAGAAAAGAAAAAGGATTAACCCAGCAAAAAATGGGGGAAATGTTGAGTATGGAACAAACCACCTACGCAAAAATAGAACTTGGAAAAAGTAGTTTGCGTTATGAAATGGCTATTCAAATTGCTTCAATAATTGAAAAGAAAATTTATGAGTTTACCAAATTACCTCATACTAACAACAACCTACAAGAAAGCAACCTGGCCGATAGTAATGTAAATGGCGATGTGAATGACCATGGAAGTGTGCCGGATAAAATAGTTAACCTCTTTGAAGAATTGCTGGTATTGTTTAAACATCATTTCAAAAATGAAAAGTAAAGCCCTGCATATTTTGTGAGCAATGAGATATGCGATCTTAATGCTCCCCTCCCCGTCAATAAAAGCCGCCATACGCACCAATGTACAAGAGTGCGACGCCACTAAAGCTTAATCGGGGATCCTCTGTTCGGCCAATAAAAAAACCGGAGTAAATTTTTAGAGAAAGAATGACGTGAAGTACGACTTTATAAACCTTATTTACCCTATCTACTTTTCAACGAACTACCTCCCATGATTATTCACCAGCATCCATTTAGCGGTTTCATAAAGGGCGGAAGTTAGTTCAGAGAGCTTTCGTTTTACCGAATCAATTTGGCTGGCTGATAAGGCAGGCAGGCCAGGGCGGATGGGTACCAGTTCTTCTTTGGTGATCCATAAATTTTTGGAGTAATAGTAATCATTATTTACCACCCCTATTTTTCCTTCATCATGATGTATGATAAACGCGGCATCTTCTTTATCACCTGTGCTTAGTAAATTTCTTCCCAGCGTTTTATTGGTATAAGGTTGTAAAACCATATTGGCAAGCGTAGGCAGTACATCAATTTGCGAAACCACCTCCTCCCTTTTTTGAGGGGTCAACAAAGCGGGCGCATAGAATAACAAGGGTACATGCTCGTCATTCAACCGCTGCTCGGTCCATGCTTTCGGATACACGGCCCCGGCATTGCCCTCCACGCCATGATCCCCCACAAAAACAAAAATCGTATTATCAAAATAGGGCGATTGCCTGGCTGCTTCCATAAACTTCCGGAAACAATAATCGGTGTAGCAAAAAGCATTGAATTCCTGCAGCGATTCAAATCCATATTTTTTCAGTTCATCATCGCTTATTTTTCGTTGTACAAAATCCTTGTCATCCGCCGGTATGGAGTAAGGCCGGTGATTGTCGGAGGTTTGAATAATAGTAAAGAAAGGTTTTGTTTGTTGTTTCATCACTTTGTCGGCTTCCAAAAACAAATTTTTATCGCTGATGCCCCATACATTCAACTTGGGAGAAGAAAATTTTCCTTCTTCAAAGATCTGTACATCATTGATGTTATTGATGAGGCCCCGAAAATTATTAAAGTCGCTGCTGCCTCCTATAAAATACATTTTACTATAGCCTTCAAAACTATTGATGATGGTATATTGATTGAGCGATTGCAGGTTGCGTGTGCTGAATTTCGACAATTGTACATCCGGGATACCGGTTAGTGTGGCAAACACTCCCCTGGCTGTACCAAAGGTGGGTGAAAAACAACGGTCGAAGAAAATCCCTTCTTTGGAAAGCTCATTAAAAAAAGGCGTACTGTTGAGCGGGTTGCCACTCATGGTACTTTTATACATGCTGAAACTTTCGCAAATCACCAACACGATATTCGGCTTACTCTCTAATGCATTACTCCCGGGATGTATGATACGTTCATAAGTATCCGCCTTTGTATTCTTTTTGTCCAACTGCAGAAAATCACTGATGGCACCGTAATGTTTTTTCGCCATATCCTCATTAAAAACCGGGTTGCGAAAACGAAGCGTAGTAAAAAAATTTTGCAACGGATTAAGCGCCAGGTAGCTTTTAAAATTATCATTCAGCTTAAAGGCATCCCTCCAGCGCAAAGGCGTGAAGGATAAAAAACCGAAAACAAACCATGCTAATAAAACGATGGCGGCGGTATGCCATATCCTCCGGTACGAAAATTTATGTACATTGATATTTCGTTCTTCCACGCTTACATGTGTTTTTCTAAACATCCATGCCATCATAGCTACGGCCCCCAATAAACCGGCAATGATCCACACCATTGGATAGCTTTGCCAAAGCATTTCAAAAGATATTTTAGCGTCTTCAGCGAAGTTAAGGGCGCTTGCGTTTAACCTGGTACTTACATAAGCGAAATGGCCAAAATCGGCGCCAAAGAAAAACAACAGCAGCAGGGTAATAACCGCCAGGTAAATGGCCCAGCCCTTTTTGCACCGCTCCGAATAAAAAGGCGAAAACCGTGGAAATAAAGAAAGGCAGGCGATGGGCAACAATACAAACGCGATCCACCGAAGGTCGTATTGCAGCCCCAGCCAAAAAGATGAAAATAAGGAGGAGGCTGGTATATTAACCGGCTTAAAAAACAGTAAGGTTGCTATGCGGAAAGCGCTAAAAATGGACAGGTAGATAATAAATAATTTTATGATCCACTGAATTGTTTTGGGGAATTTCCACCGAATGAGCATACTTGTAAACGTTTTCCTTTAGCATTATTGAAAGATGCGAAATTAACAATGATTGTTGGATATGAGGAGGTTATTTTGATTCGGGGCTAAGCCGCCACCCCCGCTGTTTAGCGGGGGGTATTCATAGAGTTCATTTTGCCCCCGGCCCCTAAAGGGGAG
>JANOTW010000015.1:0-1961 GCA_031416575.1 Ferruginibacter sp. | reverse complement strand
CAATGCCGGCATTGAAATTTCCGATGAAGGGTGGGATTCGGATATGTTATGCTATCCGCATGTTTTTAATTGCGATGGTAAAATATATTTACTTTATAATGGCAATGAATTCGGACGTTATGGCTTTGGGATAGCTGTTTTAGAGGACTATACTTTGCAAGGGATAAAAACGTGAAGAAGATTTTTTGTCCTGGCAGTGAAGCAATGGGCATCATCGTTGCATCGCCCTCTTGTACCGCATACCATTGGGGAACTTTAATTGTGTTTTAAATTAAAAATTATTACCACTTTAAGAACAACCTGACCTGTGCCGACCTTTCGGCATTTTTCGGGAAAGCCTGTCCCGGTTCATCGGGAGGGATGGGGGCAGCTTGTTTTATTTGTTTAGGGAACAAAATAAAATATCACTAATTTATCCCTTGCGAATTATAATCGGAAATGCCGTCACTGTTCAAAACAATGGAAAGAAATGAAATTACATACCGCATAAAAACAGCAACAGAGGAAGATATCTGCTTCCATCTGAAAGAATGTAATGAGAATTTTTTTCCACCCTTGAATGAAAGGGCCGATATCAATGAGTATGCTAAAAAAATATTTGAAAAGGCGATTACATTTGAAGCATGGAAGGGGAATATGCTGACAGGTTTAATTGCCGCCTATTTCAATAACCTGGGGAGTAATTCAGCATTTATAACTAACGCTAGTGTTACAAAAAAAAAGATGGGTTTAGGGATAGCATCCGAATTATTAAATAGCTGTATTGAATATGCGCAACAAAATGGTTTTAAAGAAATACAATTAGAGGTAAACAAAGAGAATATCCCGGCCATGAATTTTTATAAAAAATTTAATTTCATACATTTTGGCAGTAATGCCGAATCACTGGTAATGAAACTTGAAATAAACAAATAACAACATGAGTTCACAAAGAGATTATGATAAAGAATTAAAGGATACCACAGGCCATAAATATGCATACAACTTTGATTTCGACGTAATGCATCCATTTATGCTGAGGTCATTCATTCCTTTTTTCAAGGAAGGTAATTTTTTGGAATTAGGTAGTTTCAAAGGGGATTTTACAAAAAGGTTCCTGCCTTACTTTAATGATATTACTTGTGTAGAGGCATCAAATGAAGCAATTGAAATTGCAAGAATTTTATTGGGGGATAAGGTGAAATTCAAACATTCTTTATTTGAAACAGTTACACTTCCGGTCAAGTACGACAACATTGTGCTTACCCATGTATTGGAACACATAGATAATCCAGTGGCCTTATTAAAACGGATCAATGATGAATGGCTGTCAGACAATGGCCGTTTTTTCCTGGTTTGCCCAAATGCCAATGCGCCTTCAAGGCAAATTGCGGTAAAAATGGGCCTCATTTCTCACAATTCAGCTATCACCCCTGCTGAAAAGGAACATGGCCATAACATAACCTACACATTAGATACATTGGAAAGAGATGCGAAAGCAGCCGGGCTTAATGTTGTTTATCGTTCAGGTATCTTTTTTAAAGCATTGGCAAATTTTCAATGGGACCGTTTATTAAACACGGATATCATCTCTCAGGAATACCTGGAAGGATGTTATCAACTCGGCCAGCAATACCCTGATCTTTGTTCAAGTATTTTTTTGATGTGCGAAAAAGGGAAATAACCATAATACGAATGGGATAAAATAGTGAAATTTTATTTTGTTCACAAATTTAAAGACTGCGCTGATCTTAATTTTCAAGGAAATAAAAGTTGCCGGATGGTATGTGGTACATGGGGTGCATACCCCCCATCAGGCGCAGGGCTCCAGTCCTGTGTCTTCCTTGTTACTACTGCCGCCAATTAAATATATTTCCACTTATACGCACAAGGGCGCTACAATGGTTCGTATTAGCCAATACCTTAGTTTGAATTAAACTTCAACAAATTTTTACGGTAAGTAATCGCATAATAAATACGGG
>JANOTW010000014.1:0-2130 GCA_031416575.1 Ferruginibacter sp. | reverse complement strand
GGGATTTGTGAGATTGGCGGTGAATACAAAGAAGTTTATTCAATTACTTTTTTGCTTTTTATTTTGCAAATTTGGTTTAAGTAGGTCATTGATATATGTGACATCAAAAGGGCAGTTAATAAATACGCTCGTTTCAAAACTCATTAATTTCTGTCTTTGGGTGGATTAGGATCATTTCCATAAGAATTTTTGTCTTGAATCATTCCGTTCTTTTTATGGATATACAATTCTGTTTTTTCATTTCTACTTAGTTCACGTCCATATTCAATTGCCTGATACTTTGTATCAAAGCTTCTTGAAGCCCGGGCCGAACCAGACTTCCTAACAGACCATCCTGTAGATGATGGTACGATGTGGTTTGATTTTTTTGCCATCTTGTTTAAAATTAAGTAAGATAAAGTTACTAAATTATCATTGTTGGTAATGTTCTTAACTAATCATTATTTCCTTTGCAATACCCCTACCTTCCCCCTTCCATCAACGGAATATCCCTCTTCAGCATCTCCTCCCGGTTGGCGATTTCCCAGGCGGTATGAAATATCATTCGTACCCTTTTCTCATACAAGGCCCAGTTTATTTTGTCAACCGTATCAGTTGGTTTATGATAATCGGCCTTCAACATCCCATCATAAAAAAACAGGATGGGTACGCCTTTGCGGGCAAAATTATAATGGTCGCTCCGGAAGAATATCCTGTTTAGGTCCTTCGGGTCATCATATTTATAATCCAAAACAAGATCAGTATATTTTTTATTTACACCTTCATTGATAACGACGAGTTCGCTGCTTAGTTTATCATGGCCTATCACGTAAACATAATTCAAAGTGTCACCTGTTTTCCGTTCCGTATCTATTCTTCCTACCATATCCGTATTCAAATCAACCGATGTTTTTTCCAAAGGAAATACCGGGTGATCGCTATAATACTCACTGCCCAATAATCCTTTCTCCTCGCCACTCACGGTCATGAATACCATGGTTCTCCGTGGGCCAAAGCCCGCAGCCTTTGCCTGTGCGAAAGCATCCGCCATTTCAATTACCGCACAGGTGCCGCTACCGTCATCATCGGCGCCATAATATATTTTACCATCCCGTTTTCCAAGGTGGTCATAATGCCCGGTTAAAAAAACATATTCATCTTTTTTATCAGTACCTTCTATAACGCCGATTACATTGCTGGCATTAATAATGGTTCGGTATTTATTATACCTGAAAGTGGATTTTACCTTATTTTCAAACGCCCATTCCTTATCAAATGGCTGGCCGGCTTTAGCGGTTTTTAAAAGCGTATCAAAATTATTAGTGATTAAAGTTGCAGCATAATCCTGTGATAGGAAAGCATGGTTAATCATTTTACCAACCGTATTATTTCGGGGGTAATACACGTTGGATTTCTTATTGGTTTCAATGGTTCGTGGCGGGAAGGCAGCCTGGACGGGGTTAATGATAAAAGCGCCGATGGCCCCTCTAAGTGCAGCGGCAGCTAATTTTTTGCCGGTTCCGGGAAATGTCCATTCGGTACTCTTGTTGGTGCCGCTAATAATAAATTTCCCATCCTTCCTTGGCTCACCTAAAAAGAACACCACAATCTTTCCTTTTACATCAAGCCCTTTATAATCCGAATAACTTGTATCATCAATGCCATATCCCGCAAATATTATTTTTTTACCCTTAAACTTGCCGGGGTTGCCAATGTTTACCTGGCTATAATAATCTTTGCCAAATTCGGCGGGTTTTCCATTAATAATTAATTCGCTGCTAACAAGGCTATCCTTGTAAAGCGGATAGAATTGCTGGTAGCCATTTAATTTTTCAGCGGATAGAAGCCCCATCAATTTATACTGCGCTTCAATATAAGCCGCGGCCTTGCGTTGCCCTTCGGTACCTGTTTCCCTGCCTTCCATTTCATCCCCGGCTATTATGGTTAAATGTTTTTTTAAATCACTGACGGTGATGGTGGCTGCGAATTTTGAAGCGGTATCCGCCTGCGCAAAAGTAATGAGCTGTAAACATTGCAATAAAATTGCAAGCGCAAAAGTTTTTTTCATCAATAAATTTTGAAATTTGATTATACTACATGAGGGATAAAAACGTGAGTAAAAATTTTTGTCCAGGCAATGAAGCTATGTGG
>JANOTW010000013.1:0-2969 GCA_031416575.1 Ferruginibacter sp. | reverse complement strand
TCAAACACATTTTTGTTTTGAATAGCATACAACAATGGTGATAGGTTCCTGATTTCATCCGGGGCGGTTTCACTTGCCTTTATTTTATCTAAAATGGTGGTAGCCAAATGATCGAAATAACCATTCGGTACATCAGCAGGTTGCTTATTGTCCGGAAAATTTAAAATATCATGATCTTCCGGTAAACATGCTAACACCGTGTTACTTATGCTGTCAAAATATCCTTGCGGAACGGTAAAAACATTTACCTTCTTCATTCCTGCAATCAACGGGCTTAATGATGTTAATTCATTCAATATGTCAGTCTTTGTTTCCATCCGTTTAATGAGACCTTAAAAGGGTTTGATAGTTTAATGATTTAGTATGTAGTCTTCTATTTTTTTTACCGCATGATGATAACTGGCTTTTAATGCGCCCTCACTGGTTTCCAATACAATGCTCATTTCCGCATAAGGCATTTCATCGTAATATCTTAAATTAAAAACAGCCCTTTGTTTATCGGGTAATTGCTGCATCGCTAATTGCAATTTCCATTCTGCTTTATTGATATCAAAGTTCTTATCTGCTTTCAGGCGATTGCTCAATCCGTTTTCTTCATTGCTAAGCGATACGGACGCCCTCTTTTTTTTTTGTTCAATAAAAGTGAGGCTTTCGTTGGTAGCTATCCGGTACATCCAGGTGTATAACTGGCTGTCTTCCCTGAAATTTTCGAGCCCTTTCCAAACCTTGATGAATATATTTTGCAATACATCATTCGCATCCTCATGTTCTATCACCATACGCCGGATATGCCAGTACAATTTTTCCTGGTATTTTTTTATAATAGCGGTAAAACCCCGTTCCTTCGTAACGAGGTCTTTAAATTGCAGCAGAAGTTCTTTATCTTCTAAATATTGTTGGGCCATAAGTGTTAAGCAGGTATAAAAGTAAAAAAACCAATCATAAGATTGGTTTTAAAGTTAAAAGTTTAATCTGATTACGTTATCATGCGTTTTTCCTGGCTATCACTTTCTCTGCTGCTTCCACAATATTCGGCGCATCCAACCCATACTTGGTAAGCAATTCAGCCGGTTTACCACTTTCACCAAAAGTATCCTTTGTGCCAACGTATTCAATTGGGATGGGTAAATGTTTGGCTGCTACCTGTGCAATGCTATCGCCTAAACCACCTATAATATTATGCTCTTCGCAGGTAACCGCACAGTTGGTTTTGCTGATAGAGGCGATCACCGCAGCAATATCTAATGGTTTAATGGTATGCATGTTGATCACCTCTACGCTGATGCCTTTTTCTTCCAAAATCCTACCGGCTTCTATTGCTTTCCATACCAGGTGGCCACATGCAAAAATGCTTACATCTTTACCATCTGCTATTTTATGCGCTTTGCCGATTACAAAATCACTTTCATTGGTGAAAATGGGCCATACCGGACGGCCAAATCTTAAATAAACAGGGCCTTCATATTCTGCTATCGCCATGGTAGCCGCTTTGGTTTGATTATAATCGGCAGGTACTATTACGGTCATTCCGGGCAGCATTTTCATCAGGCCTATATCTTCTAAAATCTGGTGAGTGGCGCCATCTTCACCGAGGGTTAGCCCGGCATGACTGGCGCAGATTTTTACATTCTTGCCGCTGTATGCAACCGATTGACGGATCTGGTCATAGACCCTGCCGGTTGAAAAATTGGCAAAAGTAGTGGTATAGGGGATTTTGCCTCCAATAGTTAATCCTGCTGCAACCCCAATCATATTGGCTTCCGCAATGCCACACTGAATAAAACGGTCCGGGAATTCTTTTATAAAACCGTTCAGTTTCATTGAACCTAATAAATCAGCGGTAAGCGCTATAATATTTTCATTTTTCCTTCCTGCTTCTAAAATGCCATCACCAAAGCCACTGCGTGTATCCTTATTGCCTGTTACCTGTATATTTTTTAACATAAAAAGTATCCTTGATTAGTTGTTGATTAATTGGGCTGCAAGATATGGCTTGCTGTTAATTTAGATATTTTTATTTAATATTTTTGGGATGGTTCATTTTTTAATTTCAATTCCCACTTCCAGGCGGAAGCCATCATATCATCTAAATTATAGGACGGTATCCAGCCTAATTCATTTTTTGCTTTATTGTTATTGGCATAGATGGCCACCACATCTCCTGCACGGCGTGGCCCCAATGTGTAATTCAATTTTACGCCACTTGCTTTTTCGAAAGCCTGTATCACTTCCAATACAGTGTAGCCATCACCTGTACCCAAATTAAATACCTCCGGGTTGGCCTTATTACGGTTGTTTTTCAGGAAATCAAGCGCCAGCGTATGAGCATGGGCGATATCGCTCACGTGGATATAATCACGGACACAACTTCCGTCTCTTGTAGGATAATCAGTTCCCATTACCTGCATGGCGGGCAATTTGCCAATAGCGGTTTGTGTAATGGCCGGCACCAGGTTGGCGGGTTTGCCCAACGGGATTTCGCCAATCAATGTAGAAGGATGAGCGCCCACCGGGTTAAAATATCTTAAAAGTATAGCCTGTACCGGAGTGCTTTTTACAGTAGCATTTACAATTACTTCTCCCATTTGCTTGGTAGCGCCATAAGGTGATTCAGCAGGTTTTTGCGGAGTTTCCTCTGTTACAGGAATTGTATCCGGATTTCCATAAACAGTACAGGAAGAAGAAAAAACAAAATTGGGAACATTATATTTTACGGCGCATTTTAAAATATTCACCAATGAAATGATATTGTTTTCAAAGTACATCAGCGGTTGCTCAACCGATTCGCCTACCGCCTTGTAAGCGGCGAAATGTATAATGCCACTAATATCTTCATTTTCCTCAAAAATGGCTTGCGTATCTTTCAGGTTGCAAAGGTCTGTGACATAGTTTTTTATTTTTTTGCCAATTATTTTTTCGGCCCCTTCCAAAATAGCAGCGCTGCTCCTGGAGTTATTATCCACGGAAAT
>JANOTW010000012.1:0-6244 GCA_031416575.1 Ferruginibacter sp. | reverse complement strand
ATTGTAACCCGTCCATTTTTTGCCGCACCTGTTTTTCAAAATTATTTTCCTTCATACTGCGCCTGTTTTGAAAGTGATGAATATTTTTCAATCCATTCTATTAATAAATACCTGGCCCTTGCATACTGCGACTTGGATGTGCCATCGCTTATGCCCAGCATCCCCCCTATTTCCGCATGGGTATATCCTTCAATTGCATATAGGTTAAAGATGGTTTGAAAACCGGTTGGCAATTGCCGGATCAATTCCGATAACTCCTTGGCATCTAATTGTACGATGGGGTTATTATCCGATACCGGGTGCAGGGGCATGTCTGCAAATACCAGCTCCTCCCTGTACCGCTTATTTTTCTTTAAATAATTGAGCGCCGTATTTACCATGATGCGCCTTATCCATGCGCCCAATTCGCCGGTGGACCTGTAGTTGCCTAAATGGTGATACACTTTTACGAATGCTTCCTGCAATACATCCTCGGCATCATGGATGGATTTGGTATATCGGTAGCAAACCCCCAGCATTGAGGGCGCAAAATGCTCATACAACTGCTGTTGGGCGGCCGGCTTTTTTTTAAGGCAATCTTTTAACAGTAATGTGTAATCCATTATATATGCTGTGCAAGGTTGACAACCTATTTATGAAAAGAGTTGCATGAGGCTCCTAAATTACCGAAAGAAGCCCTCCTATACTGCGCAACGGGCAAATTAGTGAACTATTCAAGCTATACTGTACATGGGATAAATACGTGGGTAAAATTTTTTGTCCAGGCTGTGAAGCTATGTGGATCATCCTTGCATCGCCCTCTTGTACTGAATACCATTGGGCAACTTTAATTGCGTTTTAAATTAACAATTATTACCCCTTTAGGGGATGGGGGTAGCCTGATTTATTTTTTTATTGAACAAAGCAAATACCACTAATTTATCCCTTGCGTAGTTTAAATGGGTGCATTTCAAATTTTCGCTATTTAATTGTTGACAAGCCGAAGTTTATCCTGGTTAGATATTCGGTTTGTGTTTCGATCTCCTTTTTTATTTTAAATATAGTCGGGCATCTTGTCGTTTTCCCTGGCTGATTAAATGAATGCACCCTACCCGATAGGAACGGTAGGTAGCCAGTAGGTGAATATGTTCAACCCCTCCCGGGTTGTGGTTGGGCATCATTTTCATCCGCTGGTTTCACCAGCGGCTATTTATAATAAAGCCCATCGGGCTAAATCCAAAATAAATTTAGCCAACGGGTTTGGAGCCTGCATTTTTTATATGCAAAATAATATAACAAAACACTAATAAACCTTCAATCCGAAATCCTTAGCCACATAGCAGCACTTAGTTGATCCGCCCGTGGCAGACACCAATGAAGTTCAATCAGGGTATCATGCTGGTTAACAAAAAAATATGCTGCCAATCCAAAAGCGATTACAGGGTATAAAAGGAAAACATGTTATAAAAAGTGTTATTATACTGCGCAAGGGATAAATTAGTGATATTTATTTTGCACAATCACCAAATATAATAAGCTCCCGAATTAATTTAAAACGCAATTAAAGTTGCCCAATGGTATTAAGTACAAGAGGGCGTCCACGATACGCTGCGCTATCGGGATGTACCAATGCAAGGATGTTGAGCATGGAAATATAGCTTGGACAAAAAATCCTGTATTTCGAAATCCCGATTTTTCGGGAATCCACATAGCTTCACTGCCCGGACAAAAATTTTTCCTCACGTTTTTATCCCTTGTGCAGTATAAATCAAACATTAAAAATCATACCTCAGCAATCAAAATCATACATCAGGCATTCCACGTTATCTTTGCCCAAATTTTATACATGAATAAGAGAGCAAGTGAATCATTGGTAGTTATGACGGAACTCGTATTGCCCAACGATACCAATACTTTTGGTAACCTGATGGGAGGACGCTTAATGTACTGGATGGATATCGCCTCCGCTTTGGCTGCCATGAAACATTGTGGCGCCCCGGTGGTAACTGCTTCCGTTGATAATATTTCTTTTGAAAACCCGATCAAACTCGGCAATGTGGTGCATATAGAAGCCAAGGTTAGCAGGGCGTTTACCACCAGTATGGAAGTGCACATGAAAGTGTGGGGCGAAGATGCGATACATCAATACAAATATAAAAGCAACGAAGCTTACTATACTTTTGTTGCGCTTGACCCTAACAGTAAGCCAAAGCCCGTGAACCAGTTAATTGCAGAAACTGATGAAGAAAAAGAATTGTACGAAGGCGCATTAAGAAGAAGGCAACTGAGGCTGGTGCTGGGCGGTAAAATGAAGGCAAGGGATGCGGATGAATTGAGGGCTTTGTTTACAGCAACTAACTGACAATAGTAACCCGGCCATCAATAAAGATTTTCAAGCAGGTTATTTTTCCAGTGTATTAATCAGGTGATGCCTGCTCTTCAACATGAATTTATTGCTTTGCTCAATAGCCTCCATCACCTGGCCTAAAATATTTTCGTAGGTATCGTCATAATCAATTATCAGGGGATCTTTAAATGTAACGGATAAGAGTGAACCCTTCTTTTTAAATTTTAATCCCTTTTTATTGAATGCCCGCCAGAAGCCGCTAATTACTACGGGGATTACTATGGGGCGGCAATGCCTGATAATAAATGCGGTCCCTTTACGCCCGGGTGCAAAGGGTTTGGTGGTACCCTGCGGAAAAGTAATGACCCAGTTATTTTGTAATGCCCTTTCTATTTTTCGGGTATCACCCGGGTCTAAATTCCTTCTTACTTCCTGCCCATCGCCAAGCCAGGTACGCTTTACCGTGATGGCCCCGGCAAGGCTGAATAATTTACTGATCCAGTTACTTTTCATGGTTTCTTCAGCGGCCACGAATTTCACCCTGGTGAAAGGCCACAACAGGTAATAAGGAATGCCAAGCTTATATTTTTTTCGCCAGCTTACCGCACAAAAAATATGGAGAAAGGTGATTACATCCACAAAATAAGTTTGGTGATTGCTTACAAAAAGTACATTTTGTTTAGGAAGCTTGTGCAGGTTCTCCATACCATTTATCCGGAGTTTGTTAACCAGGTTAAGCCCGGGGTAAGAGAATGCCCCAACAATGGCATACAACATGCCTTTAACCAACCGCGACTCTTTCAATTTTGCAAAAAAAGTGGACATGTAATTATTTTTAGCAACAACCCCTGATGCAATATACGCAATATTCGTTTTTTTTTGTAGCTATACTTATTTTGGGGTGCATCCCAAATTGTCGCTCAGGGTTGCCAACCTTCCATAGACCCTAAATTATTTAAGGCCCTTTGCCAAGGTTGGCAACCCTCAAGGCATTTAATGGAGCAACAATGGTGTATATATAATTGTCGCTCAGGGTTGCCAACCTTCCATAGACTCTAAATTATTCAAGGCCCTTTGCCAAGGTTGGCAACCCTCAAGGCAACCCTCAAGGTATTTAATGGAGCAACAATGGTGTATATATAATTGTCGCTCAGGGTTGCCAACCTTCCATAGACTCTAAATTATTCAAGACCCTTTGCCAAGGTTGGCAACCCTCAAGGCATTTAATGGAGCAACAATTTGACATACACTTTTTATTTTATCAAGGCTCCCCCAGCTTACCAATCCGGTTAAGTTAATATCTTTACCCGATATGAAACTGAATACTGTAATTTTTGATATGGATGGCCTGTTGATAGATTCGGAGCCATTATGGAATGAAGCAGCCGATGAAATTTTTCAACGCTATGGCTTTCATTTGACAACAAGCCAGTATAACACTACTACGGGTATGCGAACAAAAGAGTTTGTTGAATGGTGGTTCAGCCACCATAAAATTGATCCCCGTTACAATGAGGATGCAGAACGGGATATCCTGAATACCGTTGTAGATAAAGTAGTTGCCAAAGGCAAACCCATGCAGGGGGTGGAGCATATTTTTAATTTTTTTATATCCCGCAATTTTAAAATTGGTTTAGCAACCTCTTCAGGCAATTCTTTAATTGATGTGGTAGTGGATAAATTAGGCATCCGTAAATACCTGCATGCAATTGCATCCGCCGCTGACCTGCCATTCGGCAAACCACATCCGCAGGTTTACTTGAATTGTGCGGAGCAATTAAGCAGCAGCCCTTTGGAATGTATTTGTTTTGAAGATTCCTTTAATGGAATGATCGCCGCCAAATCCGCCAGGATGAAATGCATAGTGGTGCCTGCCGCACATGATAGCCGGAATGGAAAATTCACTTCAGCAGATCTAAAGATATCATCGCTGCGAAATTTTAATGAGTTATTGTTGCAGGCGTTGTAAAAAAATCATGGGCTAAGAAAATTATCATGTAAATTTATTTGGCTGAAGGCCTGCCTTATAATTTTTCAACCCGAATGGAAAATGAAAACAAATAACAAGCACATTCTTCTTGCAATATTAAACTTTGATAAATGAAAATAGCGATCCTGGGTTCTGGTTTTATAGCACGGTTTTACGCGGATGCAATGATTGCACATCGCAGAAAAGACGTGATCACGATGGTGTATAGCCGAAGCGAAGCCAATGCGAAAAACTTCGCTGATGATTATAAGGTGCCGAATTTTACTACCGGCATACAAGAATGTGTGCGGCATAAAGATGTGGAAGTTGTAATTATCGCTTTATCAAATGATATGCACCTGGAAGCTGTACTGGCTTGTGCCGCGGCAGGCAAACATGTACTCTGCACCAAACCTTTGGGCCGCAATGCACAGGAGGCATTGCAAATGTTGCAGGCAGTTGATAAAGCGAATGTGGTAGGTGGTTACCTGGAAGATCTTTGTTATACCCCTAAATTTTTGAAAGCGCTGGCAAGTATAAAAAGTGGAAGCATCGGCGAAGTAATATGGACAAAGAGCAGGGAAACACATCCCGGCCCACACAGCGATTGGTTTTGGGATAAGGAAAAATCGGGTGGCGGCGCTATTATTGATTTGGGTTGCCACTGTGTGGAAATCAGCAGAAATTATATCGGCAAAAATAATAAACCCGTGGAAGTAATGTGCTGGGCCGACACAAGGGTTCATCCAATTGAAGCAGAAGACAATGCGATTGGTTTGGTAAAATATGAAAACGGCGCTATCGGACAGTTTGAAGTAAGCTGGACTTTTCGTGGCGGTATGGATTTAAGGGATGAAGTGATGGGAACGGAAGGGACGATCTGGATAAATAATTTTTTGAGGACTGGATTTGAAATGTTTACATCCGGAAAAAGCGGTAGCTACATTGCCGAAAAAGCGGAAAGCAATACTGGCTGGCTTTTTCCCGTAGGAGATGAAGTGCATGAACTGGGCTACTCCCACATGTTTACCAATATGCTGGATGCAATAGAAAATAACAGCCAGCCCAACGAAAATTTTCATGATGGCTACATTGTGAATGCCATTTTGGATGCAGCCTACCTTTCCGCTAAATCAAAAAAATGGGAACCTGTGGAAATAGCTGACTGGAGAGGCATTCCAGAAGAGAAATCAGAACGGCAAATGATTAGTTATGATGAAAATTATTTTCTAATAAAAGAAGAAGTACTTCCATCAGGAGAAAAGAAATTTATTGTAAAAAATAAAATAACAGGCTCAATAGAAAAAAGATAATGAGCTTTAAAAAGATTTTTTGTCCGGGCTAAGAAGCTATGTGGATCATCGTTGCATTGCCCTCTTGTACTGCATACCATTGAGGAGCTTTACCGAAGCGGGAAAAAGCAGAAAACAAATGAAAAATATTACACTGCACAAGGGCTAAAAAGTAATCTTATGCAAAACTTTGTTAGAAAAAAAATTACATTTTTCGGGTTAGAGTGCCGCCTGTCAGTTTATAGACTTTGGCTTTAGAAAAATTGAGAAGGCATTGCTTATTTTACGAAATAGAGAAAATTAAAAAGCCGCTAATTTATCCCTTACGAAGTATAATTTTACCGGATGATTGATAAAATCTTTTTAACTGCGAAATCCGGGGTGCAATGTAATTTTCCACTTAATTTAGAAAGTATGAAAAAACGAAATGGTTTTCTTCTTTTAATATTACTGGCAGGCATACCTGCTTATAGCCAGAAAAAACAAACCGCTACAACCCTTCTTGATAATCAGGCTTATTTCCCAACCGCAAAAAGCTGGGAACAAAAAACGCCTGCTGAATCCGGTTTAAATACAGTTAAAATTCAGGAAGCCATTGATATTGCCATAGCCGCCGAATCAAAAAATCCACGCAACATGGAGATCAGTCATTACCAG
>JANOTW010000011.1:0-4889 GCA_031416575.1 Ferruginibacter sp. | reverse complement strand
AAATTGCAATTTGTAGACATTGTAAAATGTGTTTAGAACTACAAGTTGCTTTTTCTTTTAAATCAATACCACATTGACTTTTCCACCAATGTGCATAACCCTTAACTTGACGCCAATGCGGTTCATCGGGAGGGCCGGGGGCAAAACAGGGTCTTCAAAGTATGCCTCCCTTTAGAAAACAGTTCGCCCTTTGAAAATAAATGACCTGTAAATTTTTCCTCCCGATGCATCGGGATTATTAGCGAAACATCAGCCCCGGTTTATTTGGGTACTCTTGTACTGAATACCAATGGGCATCTTTAATTACGTTGTTAATTAGTGAAGTAACAGCCTTTTCAATAACTCCCCTTTTGGAACATCCCGGCCTGTGCCGGTCTATCGGCATTTTTGGGGAAGGGGTTGGGGGCTCAAAACAAAATATCACTAATTAATCCCTTGCCCGGAATATTTAATGATGTGTTATTGTAAAAACCTTTCTTTTAATTCCGGTGTTGGAATCATACATTGTTCCTGCTTTCCAAACCATTTGTACCTGTTTTTCGCTATCCATTTATAAATGCGGTCCCTGATAAATCCGGGTACAATAATAAAGCCATACAACAGGGGCCACATAGCGGTTAAATATTTACACACTTTTAAAGCAGCGGTAGATTGCGTATATGCTATCCCGTCTTCAATAAATATAAACGAGTTGAATATATTGGCGGACAAATTAAATTGCTTTAGTAATCGCTGGCCCGTCTCACTTTGTAACGCCGCATATTTTATCTGCGATTTTTTATCCCTTTTTATTACAAAGGTTACCGCACCATTGCAGAGGTTGCAAACACCATCGAATAATATAGTTGAATTGCTGTTCAATTTTTATAACACGAATTATCAAACACGAATTACACGAATTTACTGGAATAAATATCGGTAGGTTGTTATTAGACAGTAGCGTTATTGAGTTAATTTTTCAATATCATCCAGGTCTTTGAATCTGCCGGAAGTTTTTTTAGCCTCAATTAATTGATCCAGTTAATTTACCTTAATCCGTAAATCATCAAATTCTACCATTGGGCAGCCTGAAATGTTTCTTCAAATTCAAGTCCTTTACATCCTGTCATTAAATCAATGGCTACAGGCTTTCTTCCAAATGTAAAAACGTTAACTCCATCATCTTCAAGAAATTTTTCCAGGCGCATATCAAATACCGGCATCCCGAATATCAAAAATGCTTTAACTATTTTTGCGTAATTGTCAGGGGATCTTCTTACCCAAATATCCATATCTCCGGTAGCTCTGTTATAACCATGTATCACCACTGAAAAACCGCCAACTAAAACATAATCAACATTTGCTTTGTTGAAAGCCAGAATAAAATCCCGGAAGTCGTCATTGAAAAGATTATTCATGCTTTACTTTTTTCATTTCGAAATGCATCCTATCCATTTTTGGAGGATTTAAAATGTCAAAACGAAAGCTTTGGGCGGTAAGATAAAAGCTGCGTCTTAAACGTTCGGCAACCGGACTGTCTTTATCATAACAAATGGATAAATCCGCTTCTTTAAAAGTTTGTATTTTAAAAGCGGTCCGGTCTAATTTATACATAATGTAAAGATAAATAAAATGATAATAATATCCGAAGGCTGCGGGAGTGCATCCCAAATTGTCGCTTCCCTTTCGTAGCTGTGTTCGGTGAGGACACCGGCCACGGCGGTTTTCCCTGGCTGGTGTCTCCAACAGCCAGGGAAAATTTGGGATGCACCCGCTGCGGGGGTGCAAATCCCGGAATGTTATTTTTATAAAAAATAAAAAAGCGCAGGCTGTAAAACCCACGCTTCAATTATTTAAGTAAAAAATCTTTTACACCAACATCGTAACAGGGTTCTCCAAAAACCTTTTCAACGTTTGCAGGAAAGCCGCTCCAACCGCTCCGTCCACACTTCTGTGGTCGCAGCTTAGGGTAAGCTTCATTACATTTACCACACCAAAGCCATCGCCCTTTTTCACCACTTTTTCATTAATGGCGCCCACCGCTAAAATGGCGCTGTCGGGGGGATTGATGATGGCGGTGAATTCTTCAATATCCATCATACCCAAATTAGAAATGGTGAAAGTATTACCGCTGAATTCGGACGGTTGTAGTTTTTTATCTTTCGCCTTGCCGTATAATTCTTTTGCTTCGGTTGCTATTTGTGAAAATGATTTCTGATCAGCAAAACGTATTACAGGTACTATCAATCCTTCGGGCAGCGCAAGAGCTGAACCTATATGTATGTGATGGTTATGGCGAATGAAATCCCCCATCCAGCTACTGTTTACATCCGGGTGCAGGCGCAGCGCCATGGCGCAGGCTTTTATGATCATGTCATTAAATGAAATCTTAACCGGGCTTACATCGTTCATTGCTACCCGTGAGGTGATGGCAATATCCATGTTGATCTCCATTGTCAGGTAAAAATGCGGGGCGGTAAATTTGCTCTCGCCCAGGCGGCGTGCAATTACTTTACGCATTTGTGTTAATGGTGTATCTGTATGCCCTTCCTGGCCAGTCGCTGTGAAAGCAGGCGCTGCCATGGCTTTTGCTGCCGGTTCGGCTGCCGGAACTGCCTTTGCTGCCGGTGCGGCGGCAGCGGGAACGTAACTGTCAATATCTTTTTTAGTGATGCGGCCGTTGTCACCCGTGCCACTCACTTTACTTATATCAATTCCTTTGTCAGCGGCTAATTTTTTTGCCAGGGGAGAAGCTTTTATTCTGCCATCGGAGGTGGCGGCAACAACTTCTGCCTCCTGCGCCACTTCTGTTGAAGCAGGAACCGCATTTTCGGCGGTCGCTGGCTGGCTACCAGTGGCTGGCGCTGCATTTCCTCCGGCTTTTTCCGCAGCTACATAAGCGCTTACATCAGTACCTGCTTTTCCAACAATAGCAATGATCTCATTTATCCTGGCAGCGTTACCAGCTTCTACGCCAATATATAATAATGTCCCTTCCTCGTAACCTACTACTTCCATGGTGGCTTTATCTGTTTCAACATCGGCGAGTACATCATCACTTTTTACCAGGTCACCTACTTTTTTATTCCAGGCAACTATTTTTCCTTCTGTCATGGTATCACTTAGCAATGGCATCCTGATTTCCTTTGCGCCTGCAGGTAATTCCACTTTAGCCGGTGCGACTGTTGCTGCCGGTGCAGTTTCCTTAGCTGGTGCAGCTTCTTTTGCCGGGGTTGGCTCTTTTGTTGGGGCCATTTCTGTAGGGGTTGTTGAACCACTGGCCCCTGCGGCATCTAACGCCTGTTTATAGTCTTCGCCCTCTTTGCCAATCACGGCCAAAATGCCGTCCACCTGGGCAGGTTTACCTTTTTCAACACCAATGTATAATAGAGTACCATCATTATAACTTTCCAGTTCCATGGTGGCTTTATCGGTTTCCACTTCGGCTAATAAATCGCCGGATTTTACTTTGTCTCCCACTTTTTTATGCCACTCTACAATCACACCTTCTGTCATGGTATCACTCATACGGGGCATGCGAATCACTTCTGCCATAATTGATAATTTCTATTGTTTTGAAATGGAAGCCGAAATTAATGCAAAAATGGCAAATATGTGCCCTATTATTATGCCTGGTTTATATATAATTTTTCAAAACTTAATATGCACCTGTTTTGCAAAGTAAAATATCATAACTTCTATACAACCATATTTTTTTTGTTGTCCGGGCAGAAGTACTGAGCGAAGCCGAAATATTCATGGCACCATCGTTGCGTTCATAATCCCGATAGCATATGCGTATCGGGACACACTTCTATACAACCATACTTTTTTTTGTTGTCCCGGCAGAAGTATTTAATGGCATCATCGTTCCGCCAGGTGGCGGACTCGTGTTCTGAATACCATTGTGGATCTTTGTCGCTTCACTTATCAAGGCTGTGGTCGGTGAGGCACTGACCACTCTGCCCGCTGCCCCCTGGCTGGTGTTCTCACCAGCCAGCGAAAATTTGAATTGCACCCGCATATTTGGAGAATAGTCCTTAAAATTCTTTTCAATTAACTTTACAGGCAAACTTTAATTTTAAAAAATACTCCTTAAAATATCGGAGACTAAAATTCAACCGTTAGATAGCGGGATTAAGGGCAGATATATGAAAATAATTCCGCTTAGTGAAGGCGCTTTCACAGTAGATAAAACAAAGCAGTTTATTCCTTTTGATAAACAGAACGATGATCTGCAGCAAAGAGAGGTGGGCAGTTTATTGGTAGAGATTCAACCTTTTTGTATTGTAACGGCAAACGATATTATTATAATTGACACAGGTTTAGGGTTCAGCAATGCCGATGGTACTTTACAGATACATCAAAATTTATTGGATAAAGGGATCAACCCTATGGAAGTAACCAAAGTGTTGTTGAGTCATTTACACAAAGATCATTCAGGGGGCATTAGTAAGGAAGATAAATTATTGCGCCAGCATTTTTTCAATTTCCCCAATGCGGTATATTATATAAATAAAGATGAACTGGCTTTTGCTTTGGAAAAAGGAAACACATCTTTTTCACCGGATGATTTTGATATTTTGGCAAATTCCGATAAGGTGATTTTTATGGAAGGCGATGGCATAATTGACGAATACATCCGGTACGAAGTGAGTGGCGCCCATTCACCTTTTCACCAGGTATTTTGGATTGAAGAAGATGGACAGAAAATATTCTTTGGTGGTGATGTAGCTCCACAGCTTCAGCAAATGAAAAACCGTTTTATCGCCAGGTATGATTTTGATGGAAAAAAATGTATGGAATTAAGACAACAATGGTGGCAACAGGGGAGAGCGGAAAACTGGACCTTTCTTTTTTATCATGATATTAAAACACCGGTTTTTAATTTTGATTAGGGGCATAAAAAA
>JANOTW010000010.1:0-4039 GCA_031416575.1 Ferruginibacter sp. | reverse complement strand
GATATCCCTCCGGTTGAAGTATTCGTTTTTGCTGATGAAGAAGCACTGCATAAAATTTTCAGTAACTTATTTAATAATGCTATAAAATATGCACACAAGAAAGTACATATCCGGTTGTACCCGGTAGATAAAGATGATACCCTTTTCAGGCTTGAAATCGCAAATGATGGATTTGTAATACCCCCCGAAATGAAAGAAAAGATTTTTGAACCTTTTTACCGGTTGAAGGATACCATAAAAAAACAAGGCACCGGGTTAGGGCTGGCTTTAGCACGGTCATTAGCCGAATTACACAATGGTAATTTATACCTGAAAGATTCGCAAACCGGCTTAAATACCTTTGTGCTCTGTTTGCCATTGAAACCCGAACAACAGGCCAATGTAAAATTTAAAAAAAATAAAAACCTGCAAAAAACGAATAAATTTTAACGATATGCTGCCAATCATATTACTTGTGGATGATAATGAAGAGATACTCGAATTTCTGGAAAGAATGTTAAGCAACAAGTATGCGATATTGAAAGCAGAGGACGGAAGGGAAGCGGTAAAGGTACTGGAAACAGAAGCTGTTCAACTGGTTATAAGCGATGTGATGATGCCCGTAATGGACGGATTTGAATTGTGTAAAATAATAAAATCCAATTTCGAGTATTCACATATCCCGGTTATTCTGCTCACTGCGATAAATACCATTCAATCAAAAGTAGAAGGGCTTGAATTGGGTGCGGATGCTTATATAGAAAAACCTTTTTCAAAAGAGCACCTGCAGGCGCAGATAGCAAGCCTGCTTAGTAACCGTAACATGATTAGGGAATATTATGCCAGCTCACCTTTGGTGCATATAAAAAGTATGGCGCATTCAAAAGCGGATGAACGATTTTTGGAAACTTTAAATGATACCATTTGCGCACATATAGAAGATATAGGCCTGGATGTGGAGAAGCTTGCGAAAATCATGAACATGAGCCGTATCACGCTTTATAGAAAAATAAAAGCGATTTCCGTATTAACTCCTATAGAAGTGATCAATATAACACGCCTTAAAAAAGCCGCTGAATTGCTTGCTGAAGGAGATCATAAAATTTATGAAATATCTTATATGGTGGGCTTTAGCTCCCAAAGCAATTTTGCCAGGAATTTTCAAAAACAGTTTAATATAACCCCCACTGAGTATATGAATTCAAAACAAGCCGACCGGAAGAAAAAGTGATCGCATAATTAATAAAAATGTATTATTGCTTTTACCTGACAATCGTTACCATTCCATATATTGATTTTCTTCTGTTACCTGCATTTAACATCCATACATAGCTACCGGAAGGCAAGGGCTTTCCTTTAAATTGTCCATCCCAGCCAATGGAATTATTACCGGACTGATATACAATTTGTCCGTACCTGTTAAACACTTCAACCCTGGCGCCGGAATAAGAATTGAGAAATGGAATATGCCACACATCATTGGTTCCATCGGCATTTGGAGAAAAGGCTGTAGGAACGTAAATATCTTTTAGCACGGTAATCAATACTTCATCTTTTGCTTCACAACCATCTGCTGAAACCACATTCAATGCATAAGTAATATTCCGTAAGGGTGAAACTTTCGGCACAAGAATTTTGTTATCGTCTATATCGGTATTGGGTGCCCATTCATACTTTAAACCATTACCATTTGCAGTAGCATTCAGTGTTATATGTCCACCCCGTAATATGGTTCTGTCAGGGCCGGCATTGGCAAAGGGTTGTTCAAATACTTTGATGGATTGTTCAGCAAAAGCGGTGCAGTTATTGGAAGCTGAAAAAGTATATCGAATAATATGGTTTCCGGGAATAGCTGCCCTTGGGTCAAACAAACCACCTGCATTTATTCCTGCACCGCTGTAAGTACCTGTGCCCGCTAAACCATTTATTTCAGTTGCCTGTGTAAGTGAAAACGGAATGGCCTCCTCACATACATTATTCAAAGGAGCAAACAATAATGCAGGGCTTGCTTTTATTGTAACCCTTTGCATTGTTTCATTAACACAACTGATGCCGGAATAAACCACATACCTGACTGCGGCTATTTTTGTAACCGGGCTCCCAAAAGCCGGGTACCGGTATGTATATTTTTTCCCGGGTGAAGGGAATGAATCGGTTATTACTAAAGAAGGATCATTTTGAAAATCCCAATAGATCTCTACCCTCGTAATATTTCCAAAATTAACAGATGCGCCATTAGTGATAGTAATAATGCTGTTACTACAAAAATTTACACCGGAATCAATAGTAAACTTTGCGATGGGCTGCGCTCCATTGACAGTAAAGCTTTTCATAGTATCTTTCACACAACCATCTTTGGAAGTAACCGTCAAACGAACAGGGTATATTCCTATACTTGAGTAGGTATGGCGTGGATTTTTCCGAGTTGATGAATTGGGATTGGGAGGAGTAGAATTTACATCTCCAAAATTCCATAAGTACAAAAATTGTGATTCACTATTATCAGCAATGGCGGATGAATCGCTGAATGTTGCAAACGGGTCTGCAAGGCATATTCCGGGCAACCCAAAACCAGGTTTGGGCAATGGATGAACCACAACACTTTTTATAATGATGGCACTTTTACACCCTTTATCATTTTCTACGTATAGGCTTACCGGGTAGTCACCGGCCTGTGCGAAAACATGTGATGGAGAAGATGAAAATGCTGAAGCCCCATCTCCAAAGTTCCAGGCCCATTTTAATAATGGATGGCCGGATGTAATTGATTGATCTGTGAAACTCAGGATATTTTTTTCACAGGCAGGTGTGGCCGAAGCAAATATCGCTACCGGGCTGTGGAATACATTAACGATAGTTGAATCAACATTCACGCAATTAAAACTACTGGTTACCGTTACATAATATTTTCCTGCATTGGCAACTGTTGCATTACTAATGGAAACCTGTGGACCGCTTGCGGAAAATCCATTTGGGCCACTCCAGTTGTAACTGGTACCAGTACCTGCATTTAGCAGGATTGTCCCGCCCCCGCATTTTGGGCTATTGCTCGTAGTGGTGGTAACCGGTTGGGGATTTACATTTACCAGTATGGGATTGGAAACTACCCTGCAGTTGCTGATGCCAATATTAGCGGCCTGGGCCACTGTTAGCCGGTATAAATAATTACCGGTAATTGTTGGAAGCCTGGTATAAGATGCGCTGCCAGCGCCGGAAATATTATTCCAGCTAAGGCCATTATCCACACTCAACTGCCATTGGTATGCTGTAGAAGTGTAGCAATTTTCTACTGTTGAAACAAAGCGAAGATTATCGGTATTATACACGCAAAGATTCAATGTATCACCGGTAAAACCTGTAATGCCTATTGTAATAGCAGGTCCTGCCGGCCTGAAAGTAATATCATCGAGGCCTAAGTCGTTTCCAACACCACCCTGCGCATTGTTACGCATCCTAAGCACTACCGTTGATACACCTGGCGGGGTAGTAAAATAAAACCCATACTGGTTCCAGCTAACAGGATTTTTTATAGGAATATCATTGGTATTATAAGTGCCTAAAATTGTGCCGTCCGTTTTTTCAATGGTGAAAGTAATGTTGGGCAATATCCCCCTAACACTGCACATATTTAAAAGCCATGCCGCAAATTGATAAGTAGTTCCTTCGCACAAGCCATCAATCGTTTGAATATAAAAATTACTAGGCTGGTTAGATGCATTTACCAGCATGTAATAACCATTGCTATTGCCGGTATGATCAGTAGCGGTATGCCACACTACATCGTTTGGCCAGCAACCGGATGTGTAGTTCAATATGGAATAATACCCGTCGGCTGGACATGTGGCAGCCTGGTATTGCAGACTGCTGGTAGTACCCGCAGGAAGTGGTGGCCCAAAATTAACGCCGGCCCCAAAATTAATGTTTACAATAGGGTCGCCTAAAGACCCGGTACAGGTTTGAGCAGTTGATTTTACAAAGGCAAATACAAGCAGACAGGTTACTAAAAAAAAGCATTTTTTAAAATGCATACAGTCATATAACATTTAAAGTAAAATAAAAT
>JANOTW010000009.1:0-2029 GCA_031416575.1 Ferruginibacter sp. | reverse complement strand
GAATATGATCCCTTTCTTTCCTTTAAGTAAATTGTATGGCATGTTTGTTTGATTTATGCGGTAAAAATAGCATTCTTATTTTTTAAAGAAAAAATCTTTGAAGTTTATTATTACAAAGCCCGTCTAAGTACCCAGTACTTAGTACCCGGTACTTAGGACCATCTCTTTCGCATTCTCCAATGCGGCGGCAGTAGGCTTTTCACCGCTCAGCATTTGGGCGATGGTGGTTATGCGCTCCTCATTGTTCAGGAGGCGGATGGAGGTGGTGACCTTATCGCCCCGGATAGCTTTATAAACAAAATAATGCGCAGTTGCTTTAGCCGCTATTTGTGGCTGATGGGTAATGGATATCAATTGATGTGAGCGGGACAGGTCTTTCATGATAACGCCCACCTGTTTGGCAGCTTCGCCACTGATACCGGTATCAATTTCGTCAAATATCAAGGTGGGTAATTGTAATTTTTGGGCAACCAAAGATTTTATGCAAAGCATGATACGGCTTAGCTCTCCCCCGCTTGCCACCTTACTCAATGTTTCAAAACGGTTACTTTTATTGGCATCAAACAAAAACCCGATACCATCACTACCGTTTATATTTAATGTATCCTTTAGTATCCGCACTTTTATTTGCGCATTGGGCATTCCTACCTGCGCCAACAGGCTGTTTACATTTTCAGTAAAGGGTTTTACTGCTTTATGCCTGTTGATTGAAATTACGCCTGCCAACTCATTACAACGAAGCGATAATTCTTTAACCGCATTATCTTTTTGCGCAATCGCTTCGCTGATGTTTAAGATGTCGTTCAGTTTTAGCTGGAGGGTATCTTTAATGGCGAGCAATTCATTGGTAGTATTTACGGAATGCTTTTTTAATAACCGGTATCCCAAAGAAATCTTATCATTCAATACCTGAATTCTTTCGGGGTTGTAATGCACTCCCTGGTCTATCCTTTCCAGGTCATCGCCAATATCCTGTAATTCCGCCTGTGCGCTTCGCAACCGCTTATTTAGGCCTTCAATCGCAGGATGATATTCTTCCAGCGAATGCAGCTTGTTGCTCAACGATTTTAGTTGCTGTACAATGGGCAATTCACTTTCCTTTAATTCAAAATAAATAATTCCCAATTGTTGCTTTATACTTTCAGCATTGCCAAGCAGTTTGATTTCGCTATCCAGTTCTTCCAGCTCATTTTCTTTAAAGCCTGCTTCTTCCAGTTCATCAAACAGAAACTGGTTATAATCCAGCGCCGCATTAGCGGTTTGTTGTTCCAGCACAAGTGATGCAAGCTCTTTTTTAGCTTTCGAAAAGGCGTTAAATATGGTTCTATATTCGGGTAACAGGCCGCCATTATCAGCAAGGGCATCTATAACATCTCTTTGAAAATCATTGTCGCCCAATTCCAGTGTATCAAACTGCTGGTGCAGATCTACCAGCAGTGAACCCAACTCCTTTAACTGGTTTAAATTAACTGGCGTATCATTGATAAACGCCCTTGATTTTCCATTTACCGCTATTTCCCTTCTTACCACCAACTCCTCTTCCTGATCCAGCTCATTCACCTTTAAAAATCCCTTAACCTGTTTATTATCTTTTGCTTTGAAATAGCCTTCTACCACGCATTTTTTTTCCTTATTCATTAAGGTATTACTTTCAGCCCGCTCACCTAATATCAGGCTGAGGGCCCCCATTAAAATACTTTTGCCGGCCCCTGTTTCGCCGGTGATGATATTGAGGTTGGATGAAAAATCAATCGTGACCTCATCAATGATGGCGTAATTCCGTATATGAAGTTTTTGAAGCATATAAGAAGGCAAATTAGTTTTTTTTCGCCACTGGCTGCGCAGATTTATCAGAAGCTTTCTAAAAATAGTTTCAGCGCCTGCCCTGTATATTTTTTATTGCCGCTAATGCACGGATTGTACTGCATAAGGGCTAAAAAAATGATCCGTATTTCAGAACTCCCGGCCTTTCGCAGTTTAAAGCATATCTTTTTTGTCCGGGCTAAGAAGCTATGTGGTGCATCCTTGC
>JANOTW010000008.1:0-5315 GCA_031416575.1 Ferruginibacter sp. | reverse complement strand
GCATACCTGTGGGGATCTTTAATTATGTTATAAATTAGAGAAACATAATACCGTTAAATAGAACTCTTGCATTTTTTCCATATTATATTGCGAAAGGGATAAATTAGTGATATTTTATTTTGTTCCCTAAACAAATAAAACAAGCTGCCCCCATCCCCTAAAGGGGTGAAATTTATTAATTTAAAACGTAATTAAAGCTCCCCAATGGTATCAAGTACAAGAGGGCGACGCAACTATGATGCCCATTGCTTCACTGCCAGGACAAAAAATCTTCTTCACGTTTTTATCCCTTGCATAGTATAGTCTTCCAAAACAGCTATCCCAAAGCCATAACGTCCGAATTCATTGCCATTATAAAGTAAATATATTTTACCATCGCAATTAAAAACATGCGGATAGCATAACATATCCGAATCCCACCCTTCATCGGAAATTTCAATGCCGGCATTTTCATCATCTCTTACCCAATTAACCAGGTCCCCGGAAAACGCATAGCCAATTCTATAGCCCCGGTCTTTATTTTTTCTAAAGCCAATAGCTTCCCGGTAGCAAAAAAACATATGGTACCTGTTATCATGATGGATAACGGTAGGAAGGGCCTGGCATTCATCCGCATTCAATTTGTCTGTAATTATTTGTCTGCCATCTTTAGCCCATGATATGCCATCAGAAGATATTGCATGGCCGATCTTATAAACACGGGCTGATTCTTCCTCCGGGTTATCAATCCACCTGGTGCCATAAATATACCACATGTGCCAGTTGTTTTCGTAAATACGAACAAATGCATCGCCCACTAAAAAAGGTTCATGTAAGGAAGACGTTAATACCGGGCCGTTACCGGTTTTTTTAAATGTCATTCCGTTATCCTCACTAAATGCCAGGCCAATGGAAGTTTCAACTGATACCGATACCCTTCTGCTCCAGCCGCAGGTGTATGCAAGTATTTTGTCTTTATCCCTTACAGGATTTATTGGAAAAATCCCATGCTCATCAAAGCAACCCAGCCCGCCTGGTTCAATAACAGTACTGGTGGATATATCGAGTAGCTTTTCAAATTTTTTGTCCATATCAATAAATGCGATATGGCTTACAAATTTTCCATTTGCAGGATCCTTGCTTCTTGTAGAAAAATAAATTCTTACAAAATCATCAAAAACAAGTGTTTGGGGTGATTGGGCAAATTCCTTGCAATCGTTGGGCAGTGTGTGTTTGGTGGGGTCAAATATCCGTCCTAATTTTTTCCATTTCATAAAAATTACTTCCGTTAATATTAAAATTCCTTGTTTATCAGTTGGGCTAATCCAAATCCATATCTGCCCACCTGGTTTCCCAGGTAAAACATGTAAATGTTGTTATCAAGTTCAAACACATGCGGGTAACTGATCATTTCAGCATCCCATCCCTGTTCGGATACATCCATGCCCGCTTTTGAATCATCCCTCACCCAATTAACGAGATCATCGGAAAACGCATAGCCAATACGGTAGCCCTTTTCCTTGCCCCTGAAATTTAAACTGTAGCGGTAGCAAAAGAACATGTGGTATTTGTTGTTGTGGAAAAAAACATCCGGGCTTGCCTGAGCTTCATTTTCTTCTATTTTATTTTCAATAAGGTCCTTATCTGATTTTACCCAATTGATCCCGTCATCGGAAGTAGCCATCCTTATCTTATAAACAGGTTCTGGTTTCCCGTTATTGGATATCCACTTGCTACCTGCAATATAAAATAAATACCAGCGGTCATTATACCTTCTGATCTTTGGGCCACTTAGAACAAAGGGTTCATGGATGCTATAGGATAGTACCGGCCCGTTACCCGGTTTCTTGAATGTCTCACCATTGTCTTTGCTTATTGCCATACCTATAGCCACATTAAATGGTACTGATTCGCATCTTGTCCAGCCGCCATAATATGCAACAACATCCTCCCCATTTCTAATTACAGATACAGGGTAGGTGCCAAACTCATCAAAAGTTCCCCTTTGCCCCAATTCCAGTATAGGTTCTTTGGCGATGTTGAGTATTTCAAATAAATTATTTCTGTTCAGGTCAACAAAAGCGGAGTAGCTAACGTATTGCCCGTTTTCATCCGGCAGGGACCTGCACGAAAAATACACCCTTATAAATTTATCGAAAATTAAAACAGCGGGGGCCTGTGCGAATTCATTTATCCAACTTTTGCCTTTCACTTCCCTGGGATCAAAAACTTTCCCCAGTTTTTTCCAATTAAACATTTTAAGCAGTATTATTTATTACAATGTAAATAGGTTTCCGTTATAAAAAACGCTTCCCGTTATTTACATTAATGTGTATGAATAGTTCAGGTGCCTTTGTATTTCATCCCTTGAATTAAACATCATTACATCTATTATTGATAAAAAGGGAACAAATTGGTTCTTGTACTGTGAATAGAAAATATCGCCTGTTTTTATAAAATGCAGGTTGATACCCTGCTCTTTGAAATTTTCTTTTTTATAAAGACCGGTCCCTCCGATAGGATTTATATATTCAGTTGCGCACCTGGCTTTGCAAATTTCAATAACTTTATTTTCCGACTTCAGGGTATGGTCAATCGCAATGGAGGAGGATATTATTAACGAAGTTTTTATTTCCAGGTATTCCTTTATTAAAGTGAGTGAATGCAAGATAAATTTGAATAAATTATTTTCCTCCAATAAAATTGATTCTTTTATTATTGGATAAGCGTTATTAAAATAGGGCGCTTTATTGTAAGATTCATTTATCCTGTTCAATATTTTTTTTTTATCAGTCATCCATGTTTCAGCAAGCCATCTATCTTTTACATCCAAATAATCGGAATCCCTTTTTAATGGAATAGTGATGAAAGCCTCTTCCCCGTTGACCAAAATTCTATTTCTGTTGATCCATCCTTTTTTTGAGAACTGAATATTGTCATAAACCACAAATTCATCTACGGCATTCATTAATTGGAAATAGCCAATGTATGGAAATAAATAAGGTTGCATTATCGCTAATTTCATACAATCATCCTTTTACCTGGTTTTCAAAAGACGTATAGGTTGTTTTTTAAATTCCGGCAAAAGTAATTACAAAATAACCCTGTTAGGATTTTTACAGGTTATTTATTATTATACGAATCCCGGTTGTGCTTTAATTAAATTTGCACGAAATTGATTGAATGGAAACCGCTTTGCTTAGTGTATGCGTGATTTGTTACAACCAGGCTGCTTTTATCAGGCAGGCTTTAGACAGCGTGATTGATCAAAAAGTAAATTTCAGTATTGAGGTCATTATTGCGGATGATTACAGTACGGATGGTACAAGGGAGATCGTTCTGGATTATCAGTCAAGGCACCCCGGTTTAATCAGGGTGTTGCCACGGGAAAGTAACCTTGGCCCCGGAAAAAATTTTATAGGCCTGATCAATGCTGCAGGCGGTAAATACATTGCATACCTGGAGGGGGATGATTACTGGACAATAGGCACCAAGTTGCAGCAACAGGTAGATTTTCTGGAAAAGAACCCATCCTATGTTATATGTTTTACGGATTGTATGGAAACATTTTCAGAAGATCAGCATCATCCTGCCAACCATTTGAGCGGTGGCTCCGGCAGCAAAACAACAACTACCATCAATGAACTGATATTCAGGAACTATATTCAAACATGTACAGTTGTATTCAGGAATAAACTTTTTGGCGGGTTTCCCGCCTGGTATGTTGATTTAAAGATGGGCGACTGGCCATTACATTTATTGAATGCCCAATATGGCGAAATAAAATTTCTTCCCATAATAGCGGCGGTCCACCGCAATCATTCTTCCGGCGTATGGAGTTCACGAACTATTTTGTCGAGAATATATCAGACCATTTCAGTACTTGATAACCTTGCAAAGCATACCGGCATTTACAAATTGCCCAATTTTAAACGGGCAAAAAGTAATCTCTATTTATCTTCCGTGAAGTATCATGCCAAAGAAGGCGATATGATAAAAGCCATTACAAATCTTTACAAAGGGTTTTATTTATATCCAACCCATATCTTTAATAGAAAAAAACCAGTATAACAAATGCATCCGGTTTACCTGATAAGAAAAGTAACTGACAAGTTTTCGTTATTGCCGAAAAGAAAGCAATGTAACATCTGTGGCAAACAAATATTCGATTATTTGCCTTTGCCGGACCACTATATGAAAAACTTTAAAAAATACGGATTCCCCCATACCCGAAAAGGAGCTTTCGAAACCATTGATACCAATCACTTTTTTTGCCCGCAATGTTACAGTCTCGACAGGGAAAGGCTGTATGCCTGGTATATGAAAAATCATGAACCACTTGCCAGGGATCAGTCAATACTGGATTTTGCTCCTTCAAAAGGATTAAGGAACTGGATAAAATTGAACTATGATTGCAACTATGTTACAGCAGATCTGTTTATGGAGGAAGTAGATGTGAAAACGGATATTGAAAACATGGATGTATTTGCTGATAACAGCTTTGATTTTGTTATCTGTTCGCATGTGATGGAGCATGTAACGAACGACCAGCAGGCGATGAATGAGATATTCAGGGTATTAAAGAAACATGGCCGGGCCATTATCATGACCCCCATTTTAAGGGAATTTGAAGGCATAGATGAAGATCCTGCCTGCAGGGACGTGGCGGAAAGATGGCGGCGCTTTGGCCAGGATGATCATATAAGGTTGTATTCAAAAAAAGTATTTACGGAAAGGCTTGTTAAAGCAGGCTTTCAATTAAAGCAAATTACCAGCAGGGATATCCCTGCTAATGAAATAATCAGGTATGGGCTTCCTGAAAATATAGTTTTGTATATAGTAAGCAAATAGTGTATAACCATCATTCATATATTCTGCACAAGGGATAAAAAGGGTGCATCCCAAATTGTCGCTGGCTGGTGGGACACCAGCCAGGGGAAGCCCGCCGAGGGCTCGGTGTCCCACCGACCACGTTCCTGATAACTGTAGCGACAATTTGGGGTGCACCCGATAAAAACCTGAGGAAAATTTTTTGTCCAGGCAGTGAAGCACTGAGCATTCCCGAAAAATCGGGATTTCGCAATACAGGATTTTTTGTCCAAGCTTTATTTCCTTGCTCAACATCGTTGCGTTGATAATCCCGATAGCGTATGCGTATCGGGACGCCCTCTTGTACTTAATACCATTGGGCAACTTTAACCCACATTGCAGCTAAAACTATTATTTTTTATCATTTTTCATAATTATTTTGGTTTTTAAATTTTGAAACCCTGGCTACTAAAGGGTTTTGTCTTTTAGAATGATTTGTAGTACACAGGGGGGTGTTCGTAGACCAA
>JANOTW010000007.1:0-3873 GCA_031416575.1 Ferruginibacter sp. | reverse complement strand
TAGACAGGGCTTTGGCGAATGCGTAAGTGGTGCAGGGTTGGTAGTTGGAGGTTGAAGGTTTGTTGTCCGGGCAGAAGTATTTCATGGCATCATCGTTGCGTCGCCCTCTTGTACTGAATACCAATGGGGATCTTTAATTGCGTTATACTGAGCAGTTCATCAGGCGCAGTTTATTTGGGTACTTGCCCCGATTTTTTATCGGGGCATCCCGATGTTACACTTGAATCGGGAGTACAAAATACAATTGGTTACAATAATGAATATAGCTTATTTAATTAACCATCTTGATTTGCCATTTATTATACACGTTTAAAAAACAACTCATCCTTTTCTCATAACATAACAATAAATTTAATTAAATGAAACACTTCGCTAAAATCAAATTATTTCTGCCATTGGTATTATTGATATTGCTGTCTTTTACCAGCCCGCCTAAAAAAATTAAAGTTCTATTCTTTGGCGATTCCATTACCCAGGCTGGCGTACAGCCCAATGGCTACATTGTAAAATTAGACAGCATTATCAAGCAATCCCGCCTGCCGGATTCAATAGAATTATCGGGTGCCGGCATTGGAGGCAACAAAGTTTACGATCTCTATTTGAGAATGGAAGACGATGTGCTGAAGAAGGGCCCGGATGTGGTGATTATTTATGTAGGCATCAATGATGTGTGGCACAAAGCCAGTACGGGCACGGGTACGGATGCGGATAAATTTGAAAAGTTTTACCGTGCCATCATTAAAAAGTTGCAGGATAAAAATATCAAGGTAATAGTATGCACACCATCGGTGATCGGCGAACGGAATGATAATTCCAATCAGCAGGATGGCGACCTGAATAATTACAGCAACATCATCCGTAAAATCGCAAAGGATAATTCATTGCCGGTCTGCGACCTGCGGAATGCTTTTTCAGAATATTTAAAAGCCAATAATCCCGCCAATGCGGAAAAAGGGATTTTAACATCCGACCGGGTACACCTGAATGAGAAGGGGAATTTATTTGTGGCCGGGGAGATGTGGAAGGTGATACAATCTTTAGTGAAATAAAATAGTTCTATACCATTTTACCGATACATCTTCCATGATAAAAGTATTCCTAAAGGGTATTAAAATACTATTGGTTTTATATGTAGTATTATGTGGGGTACTATACTTTTTCCAGGAAAAATTAATATTCTTTCCAGAAAAACTGGATAAAGGTTTCAAATTTGGTTTTAACCAAAAATATGAGGAAATAAACTTTAAGACTCAAGACAAATTATACTTAAACGGAATCCTGTTTAAGTCTGATAGTTCAAAAGGGCTAATATTTTACTTACACGGAAACGCTGGTTCTCTAAATTCCTGGGGAGAAGTTGCTAAAACTTATACTGACTTAAATTACGACGTTCTAATGTTGGATTACAGGGGCTTTGGAAAAAGTGAAGGGAAGATTAATAGTCAAGGCCAATTATTTCAAGACTTGCAAATCGTATATGACGAAATGAAGACAAAATATGAGGAAAGGAAAATTATAGTTTTAGGTTACTCAATTGGAACTGGGCCTGCAACAAAAATCGCCTCAGTAAACCGGCCAAAATTATTAATCCTTCAAGCGCCCTACTTTAGTTTGACTGATATGATGAAACACACATATCCATTCATTCCAACTTTCATTTTGAAATATAAATTTGAGACAAATAAATTTATTAAAGATTGTAAAATGCCAATCGTTATTTTCCACGGAAATTACGATGAAGTTATTTATTACAATTCTTCAATTAAATTAAAAGCAATTATAAAGAATACTGACAGGTTAATTACACTTGACAGGCAAGGCCACAATGGAATGACAGATAATCAGGAATATAAAAAAGAGATAACGAAAATACTAACTCAATAAAACAGCACAAAATGCATTTGCAAAAAAAAGAACAGTTCAAACTCTAAAACGCCGGCGGAATAAAAGCTAAAAGTCAACACATATTATTCGATTGCCCAAAGTTGTTACACCTGATCCATCCCCTCGTTTCTACACAATCATGGAAGAGGATAGTGAAGTAATTTTATAAATCTTCTTTAAATGAAATTAAAAATTGTTTGCCTCTTTGTATCCATTAGTTTAATTACGGCTATTCATGCCCAGCAATCAACAAACTACCGCTCCAAAGTATGGGTAGCCGACAATGGCGATGGTACTTACAAAAACCCTATCATTCATGCGGATTACTCAGACCCCGATGCCATAAGGGTGGGGGATGATTATTACCTCGTATCATCCAGTTTTAATGCAGCGCCTGGCCTGCCGGTCCTTCATTCGAAGGACCTTGTAAACTGGGCCATCATTGGGCATGCATTGCAGCAGCAGCCACCCTTTGATCATTTTAGTAAGGTGCAACATGGTAATGGTGTTTGGGCCCCCGTTATACGTTATCACAACAATGAATTCCATATTTATTATCCCGATCCTGATTTTGGTATTTACCTCACCAAAGCAAAAAAGATAACCGGCCCCTGGACTGATCCGGTGCTGGTAGAAGCAGGCAAGGGCCTGATTGATCCCTGCCCTTTGTGGGATGATAACGGCAAAGTTTTTTTGGTGCATGCATTAGCGGGTAGCCGTGCCGGTTTTAAATCGGTTATCCTTGTAAAAGAATTAAATGCCGCAGGGGATAAAGTGATCAGCGATGGCGTACTGGTTTACGATGGCCACGAATTGGATGCAACGATAGAAGGGCCGAAAATTTACAAGCGGAATAATTACTATTACATTTTCGCCCCGGCCGGTGGGGTAGCCACGGGCTGGCAAACTATCTTACGCAGTAAAAATATTTACGGTCCTTACGAACGCAAAGTAGTATTGGAACAAGGCGCCACAAAAATTAACGGGCCACACCAGGGCGCCTGGGTGCAAACACAAACGGGCGAAGATTGGTTTATTCATTTTCAGGATAAAGATGCTTATGGCCGGATCGTGCACCTGCAACCAATTAAATGGATAAGCGACTGGCCGGTAATGGGTATAGATAAAGACGGTGACGGAAAAGGGGAGCCGGTGATAGTGTATAAAAAGCCAAACGTTGGGAAGAACTACCCCATCAATACACCACAGGAATCAGATGAATTCAATGAACCTAAAGTGGGACTGCAGTGGCAGTGGCACGCCAACCCAAAAATAAACTGGGCTTTTTGTTTTCCGGCAAAGGGGGTACTAAGGATGAACAGTATTATTGCGCCCGATTCAGCAAAAAATTTGTGGGATGCCCCCAACCTGTTAATGCAGAAATTTCCCGCCGAAGAATTTATGGCCACCACAAAGTTTAGCTTCACTCCCAAAACCGATGGTGAAAAATTTGGCATGGTAGTAATGGGTATGAACTATGCACATATTGCCATTACAAAAAAAGCGGATGGCGTGTATATCAGTTATACCAGTTGCATGGAAGCCGATAAGGGAAAACAGGAAATAGAAAACCAAATTTTAAAAATAGCAGGCAATGGAGCTGATCTTTATTTCAGGGTAAATGTAGGGAAGGGCGCCATCTGCACATTCAGTTATAGCAGCGATGGGGAAACTTTCATGGATGTTGGGGAAAAATTCACCGCCACTCCCGGAAGATGGATTGGTGCGGCCATGGGCGTTTTTAGTAGCAGGGCACAAAAAATAAATGATGCCGGGTTTACAGAAGTGGATTGGTTTAGGGTAGGGAAACCATAAGCAATTAGCCAATATGGGCGGTTAAAATCAATCTGCAGCCAACATAAAATTAATTGTCATCGTTATCGGGAACGTTTGCGTAAATAAAGCGTTGGCAATAGTGTTCACCCTAAAATAATAGTGGTAAAATTGATATTGTAAACGATTGAAATTGCAATGGAAAGGTTGGTTTGC
>JANOTW010000006.1:0-4770 GCA_031416575.1 Ferruginibacter sp. | reverse complement strand
GGGTGCATCCCAAATTGTCGCTACAGTTATCAGGAACGTGGTCAGTGTCCCACCGACCACAGCGGGCTTCCCTTGGCTGGCGCCCCAACAGCCAGCGACAATTATATATAAATCATTGTTAACTCACTGACAGCCAATATAAAATGGCTGCGAATTTTTAGAGTCAAGCTCCCCTCTCCTTCGGAGAGGGGCTGGGGGTGAGGTCAAACGCACGGTTAAATGCCTAGATTAAAAACTGCCGCCCTGCCAAGTTAAAAGGTGTATGCTGCGTTTGTTGCGCTTTAGAGCAGGATGAATTTGGGATGCATCCATTAAATTAGAAATATGATACAGGAATGGAACAAAATTTTTAGAAAAATATTCATGAAAAAACAGCACATCATCGAAGCGCCCCTTTTTTTTCTATTGTCATTAGGCTATGGCAGCTTGTAAAACTTCCATTGGCTTTGATAATCCTTATTAATATTTTGATTCGTTAATATATTTCGCAGCATTTCTATCGGCATACTATTTTGCTGTAACACTGCATCATGAAATTGCTTTACTGTAAACCTGCCGTTGCCCACCAACTCGTTTCTTAAGGCCATTATCTGAAGCCCGCCAATCATATATCCAACCTGGTACAAAGGATTATATCCGCCCACAAAAGAACGCCTCACTTCACCTTCAGCATTAGCACGCTCATGCCCTACCCTATCCACAAGAAAATCGATACACTGCCGCGGCGACCAATTACCGAGATGATAATTGAGTGAAAAAATTATTCTTGCGCAACGATGCATGCGCCAGAATAGCATCCCGATGCGGTCTTCAGGCGATTGCGGAAAGTTTTCATTCCATAATGCCATCTCCCAATACAGCGCCCATCCTTCCGTCCAGAAAGCAGTTTCATAATGGCGGTAAGTATTTACCCGCTCATTCATAAATTGCTGCAGGTAGTGGCCTGCAATTAATTCGTGGTGCACCGTAGCACGGGAAAAATGAGGGTTGTTTCCACGCATACTCATCATCCTTGCATCAAAATCCATGGTGTTGGTCGGGTAGGAAATAGCGAATTCTTCACCACCATAAAAAAATGGGTTCAACAATTGTTGCTGCGGGGTCATCATTACAATCCGCCATGTTTCTTCTGCAAGTGGTGGTATGGTTATAAGATCCTTCGCTTTTAAAAAAGCAACGGATTCATCATATAATTTAACCATGGCTGTGGCCTGCTCACCTGCAGGAACATAACTTTGCTTCACCTTTTCCATCGCCTTTTTCCAATCAGCCCCAAAGCCCATTTCCGCGGTAGCTTTCAACATTTCCTTATCGCACCAGGCAAATTCCTTGTTGGCGATTTGTATCAATTCTTCAGGTGAATAAGGGATCATTTCATACTTTAACTGTCGTACAATTTCATCCCTGCCAATAGGAAAACCAACGATGCCACCCGAATCTTTATCAGGTGCATTTTTATCAGCGGTTATTTTAAATGAAGTAGCATACGCTTTTAAAGAGCTGTCTAAAACCCGGTAGGTATCCGGCACCCACCAGGTAAACAACGGGTTGTACCCATTATAAAAATTAAACACATTTTTAGCGGCTGCCTGCAAACCATTTATAATGATGGAAGCATGGCGGCTATTATTTACACGAATGTTTTTATCCCCTTTTAATTTCACTTGCAGTTGCTGCAGTTCCTTGGTTATCCTGAAAAAATTAGCAGCTACATTTTTACCGTCAACATTGCCACCACGGCGCCTTATTTTTTCCAAAGCATAAATGGAGTCAACAAATGGAAACCACTGCTGTAAGGCATTGTACTCTTTCGTTTCAGCATCAGCCTGAAAAACTGCTTCATTCAAATCTCTTTTAAACAATACATAATCCGCTTTGCAGCCTTGCGTTAAGGAATTAAATGAAAGCTGGTTTAATTTATCAATATAATCCCCGGCGAGCTTTTTATAACGCTCCCTTTTCTCAGGCGAACCGTTTACAATGTAAACCCTGTTTAAGGCAGTAACATCCGCATAATAATTTTGAATGACATTGGGAATATCGTTGCAGGGCAAATAGTCCTTGTTCATTTGAGCTGATAGCGAAAATGAAGCGCCAATTGATAAAGCCTGGATGAAAATTAATTTACGCATAATGGAAAAATATTGATTTCATGTTTGAATATTTTTGAACAGGGCAGTTGAATATTTATTTAGCATTAATAACAGCCTGAGCCGATTTTTACCGGCATCGCACTCAGTCCGGACAAGTTCATCCCGGCGGGCTTGTACTATGGAATATAATTGAACAAAAAAACCTCATGTATAGGTGAATTTATTTAAACCAAAAGATTATTATACTGCGCAACGCTTAAAAACGTGAATGTTTTTTATTAACCCGGCAGAACAGTTTTATGGCCTCGACCTAAGACGGGATTGCGTCGCACTTCTATACAACCATTCTTTTTTTTGTCCGGGCTAAGAAGCCATGTGGAACATCGTTGCATCGCCCTCTTGTACCGCATACCATTGGGGATCTTTAATTGCGTTTTAAATTAAGTATGAGCTCTTCTTTTAAGTTATTCAACAAAATCAAATCCACGATTTTATAGGTTGCGGGGTATAACTCCTTTTATATTTCGATTAACCGAAATTTAAAAGCTTCACATTATGAAAACCTGTCCGGGTTAAATGCTTCAATGTTTACAGAAGTTGATTGCAAGTTGGCCAGTTCGGAAACTACTTTTCCACTTGCCGGGCCTAAGCTTAAACCACTCATTGCATGCCCACCGGCAATTATCAAATTGCTTATTTTTTTTGAATACCCAAGATAGGGCAACCCATCAGGAGAGCAAGGCCTGAAGCCATACCAGATGTCTTTCCTGTCAGGCATAGCCAACTGTATACCCGGAAAATATTTTGAAACTGATTGAACAATCCCTTCTACCCTTTTTAAATTTATTTTATTATTTACCGCAGCGATCTCCATCGTTCCGCCGTAACGCATATACCCATTCATTGGAGTAATGGCAACACGGGCCTCACATAATATCGCCGGAATGTTCAACTTTTTTTGTGGCTGGCCGCAGGTAAAAGAATAACCTTTACCCGGCATTAGCGGAACCGTAATACCAGCCATTTTAGTTAACCGAGGCAGCCACGATCCTCCTGCCATTATCACTACATCCATATCATATTCACCATTTGAAGTAACTACCTTTTTTATTTTGCCTGCTTCGGTAATGATGCTTTCTACTGCGCTTTCGGTTTTAAAATCTACGCCTGCTTCTTTAAGCCTTTGTATTAATTGAGTCATTAATTTATTGGGATAGAGATGCGCATCGCAACGGTAGTGAACGGCGCCCAATACGTCTAATTCGGTAGTTGGTTCCAGGGACTGCACTTCTTCCCGGTTCAATGCAACAACATCCAAACCCATTGACCTGGCCTTCCCTGCCAGGTGAACTTCTTCCTCACCAACTTTATCAGTTTTGTAATACATTAAAATGCCCTTCTTTTCCAACGCAAAATCAAAGCCTGGTTTCTTTGCTAATTCTTCATACAACTTTTTGCTTAACAGGTTAATATCCCTGAGCGGGATAGCTGCTTTGTCAACATTTTGTTGTGTAGCGCTTTTTATGAATTTTAAACCCCACGATATTAAATCTACACTTAGTGATGGCTTTACATAAAAGGGGCTCCTGCTATTAAACATCCATTTTATTCCCTGTTTCAGCATACCAGGCGCAGCAAGTGGAACGAAATGACTTGGTACGATCATTCCCAGGTTGCCATAGGAACAACTGTCGGATAAATCGGTTTTGTCAACTATAGTTACATCCCAACCACTTTGTTGCAAGTAGTAAGCAGCGCTTAATCCAATTATGCCACCACCAATTACCACCGCTTTCATATCTTATAATATTGTACGTTATGTTTTTTAAAAGAACAATCATAAAACCTGGAAACCCAATGCATAGGGATCATCCTCCTCATCTATGGAAATAGTATTGTACCCGAAGATCCTTGCCCAGCCTTCAATGCCTGGTTTAATGGCTGGCTTTCCCGCTACAGTTGTTTCTTCTTCAATAGTACCGGTAAACTTTGAGCCAATGATACTTTCATGTACAAAGGCATCGCCTTTTTTTAGTTTTCCTTTAGCATACCATTGTGCCATACGTGCCGAAGTACCTGTACCGCATGGACTACGGTCAATCGCTTTGTCGCCATAAAAAACAGCATTGCGGGCTGTTGATGCAGGGTCCAGTACAGCGCCTGTCCAAAGTATATGAGAACAGCCGTTGATAGTAGGATTACCGGGATGCACAAACTCATATTTTTCGTTGATGCGTTTACGTAACGCCCTCGCCCATGCTATTAATTTATCGGCAGTGTAATGTTCCAATCCTTTAAAATTTTTTTGTACATCCACAATAGCATAAAAATTACCACCGTACGAAACATCAAACATCAGTTCCCCTAATTCAGGGCATTCGGCTGTTAACCCTTCTTTATCAAGAAAGGAAGAAACATTCGTAAGCTTTACGCTTTTTACTTTTTTTCCTTCCTGTTTGTAGCTTATTAGTACCAGTCCCGCCGGGGCTTCCATGCGTACAACACCGGGTGTTTTTGGCGTTATCAGCCCTTCTTCTATCGCGATGGTGATGGTACCAATAGTGCCATGGCCACACATAGGCAAACAGCCACTTGTTTCAATAAACAATACTGCAACATCATTGGCAGGGTCGTGTGGAGGATATAAAATACTGCCACTCATCATATCGTGGCCACG
>JANOTW010000005.1:0-12782 GCA_031416575.1 Ferruginibacter sp. | reverse complement strand
AGAGGTAATAATTTTTTTAATAGCATATTAGTTCTGTTTTATGTTCGCAAAGAAAGTGAATAATTGGCTAATAAAGTTAAATTTATTAACAAGTTAAAAGGCAAGTATCGAAGTATTAACGCTGCTTAGCCCTTTATTTTTATTGCCTGGGCTGTTCGCAAATACGGAAATTAACTACATAAGATATTAAAGGCCAAACCTTATTAACTTTGCACCTTAAAATAAAAAAATGTTAGATAGTATAGAAAGCGCCATTGAAGCAATTAAAAATGGCAGGCTGGTAATTGTAGTGGACGATGAAGACAGGGAGAATGAAGGGGATTTTATTGCGGCTGCACAAACCGTTACCCCGGAAATAATAAATTTCATGAGTACCTATGGCCGCGGCCTCATCTGTGCACCCATATCAGAGGAGCGGTGTGATGAGCTAAAACTGCCGGCGATGGTTATTGACAATACTTCCTTACATGCGACACCCTTTACAGTTAGTATTGATTTGTTGGGGCATGGGTGTACTACAGGCATTTCCGCTCATGACCGTGCTAAAACAGTACAGGCCCTGGTAGATCCGTCAACAAAGGCGGAGGATCTGGGCCGCCCGGGCCATATTTTTCCACTTAGGGCAAAAAAAGGAGGGGTACTAAGAAGGACAGGCCATACAGAAGCCACTATTGACCTGGCAAGGCTTGCTGGTTTTGAACCCGCCGGTGTATTGGTGGAAATCATGAATGAAGATGGTACCATGGCACGGTTGCCCCAGTTATTGGAAATCGCTAAAAGATTTGATCTGAGACTGGTGTCCATAAAGGACCTGATCGCCTATCGCCTTTCAAAGGAAACGCTTATTAAAGAAGAAGAAAGGGTGCATATGCCCACCAAATATGGCGACTTTGAGTTAATCGCTTTTCAACAAATTAATACCGGAGAGATACACCTGGCTATTAAAAAAGGTGACTGGAAAAAGGATGAACCGGTATTGGTGAGGGTACACAGCAGTTGCATGACAGGTGACATACTTGGATCACTGCGCTGCGATTGCGGTGATCAGTTGCATAAGGCTTTAAAAATAGTGGAGGCTGCGGGTAAGGGGCTTGTTTTATATATGAACCAGGAAGGCAGGGGTATTGGATTGCTGAATAAACTAAAAGCGTACAAACTACAGGAGCAGGGAATGGACACCGTGGAAGCTAACCTGGAGCTGGGTTTTAGTATGGATGAGCGGGATTATGGGGTAGGGGCGCAAATTCTCCGTCACCTGGGTATTAGCAAAATGAAGCTGATGAGCAATAATCCAAAGAAAAGGGCGGGCTTACTCGGGTATGGTTTGGAAGTGGTAGAAACCGTGCCTATCGAGATTTCACCAAATGAACATAACGAAAGATACCTGACCACCAAAAGGGATAAAATGGGGCATGATATTTTGAGTGAGCACTAAATTTTCGATGTCTGATGTCTGATTTATTGATGTCTGATTTTATTTCAATTTGTTACTTTATTTTATTGTTATTAAAGTTAAAACTTCTGATCTTTCGCAATTTAAAGTGCGTGCTTTTCCCGAAATAATGCCGAATGTCCGGCACAGGCCGGGATTTTGCAATTTATCTTTTTTGTTCAGGCATCAGGGCCTTGAATAAGCATCGTTGCATCAATCTTCCATCAACCATACTTTTTATTGTTGTCCGGGCAGAAGTATTTCATGGCATTCCCGAAAAAATCGGGATTTCGCAATACAGTTTTTTGTCCAAACTATATTTCATTTCTCAACATCGTTGCGTCGCACTCGTGTACTGCATACCATTGGGGATCTTTAATTGCGTTATTAGCCTCCCCCTGCCCCTCCGAAGGAGGGGTTAAAAGCAGGAGTTTGATGGTGGTTAAAGCATTCATTTCGAGTAATAGTTATATTTTTTATTGTCCGGACAAAGGATTCATGGTCGCATCAAATTTCTTCGTCCGCCGCGGCGGACATAATATCGGTAGCCAGAAAAAAATCATTCCGTAAGTCCGCCCTGCGGCGGACGTGATAACATTCCAATAGTTTTAAAATATCCCGCTGCTCTTTATTCTTTATATCGCATCCCTACGGAACTTTTTGAAATTATATAATCTACTTTTCTACCAATATATCTTCCGCCTCGGCGGAATAAAAGTGAACACCAATTTATTATTGCCGAAAATCCACAATTTAAAAATGTTCATGCTTACACCGTAGCAGAACTCTATTCTACTATATACCATTGTGGATCTTTACCTCCCGATGCATCGGGATAATTAGCGAAACATCAGCCGGCTTATTTGGGTACTCTTGTACCGCATACCATTGGGGAACTTTACCCACGTTATTTGTAGAAGTACATCAGCCGGCTTTTATTGGCATCCCTATACATTTCATATAATGGCGCAATTTCAATTTACGTTTTTTTGCCCCGCCGACTGGCGGGTTTGGGGCCTTTTATTTTAGGAGGAGGTGCAAGGAACCCTGAAGGTACTATGAGCGATAATGCCTGATGTTTGATTTTTTGATGTCTGATTTATTTCAATTTGTTGCTTTTACTTCCTGATATTACCGGCAATACCGCACATCGGGAAGCACCTGATCTTATAAGCTCATTTCTCCTTTCTAATATCAATGTCATCGTAGTTGTTAGGCCGGAACCAAAAAAAAGAAGGGGAATTTTTCGGTTCCAAATTTTGATTTAGAGTAGTTCTTTTAGATGCTGCTTGTTTTAAACGGTCCCTTATTGTACCCGGTTCACTCAATGGCCTGCCAATAAGCGCTTCCCGTACACATGCAATACATAATTCAAAACCCGCAGCTTTAGTAATTTCAACCTGTAATGTTTGAGCGCTTACATCGTTGTTTTCAACCGGTAAAAGAATGCAACCCAAATTCGCTCCCCCAATTGTTACCATAGCAATTAGTTTTGAAAGATTTATTTCCACATCAGGTATCGGTTCGCTGATTTCAATAACAGGTGAAACAGGATCAACCACTGTTACTGAATCTATTGCTTTTGATAGTTCAGCATCATAAAAATCATTTGCCGGCCAATCATTGTATCCCCACAATTGCCGTAGGAATTCTGTCCAACCCATTTGATTGTGCAACGCTTCACTTATCGCGGCGTAATCAGTATGATTGGATGCAATACTTAATTTTTCTGAATAGATTGAATACTCAAAAAACCGCTTGAGAATTTGCCATGCAAACTTTTTCGCAATGCTATTTTCAACTATCCATCCCGGCACTACTTTGCCACATACCGGTAATTCAATTATTCCTAAGCCGGCACCTTCCATTTCCACTTTTACTATCAAGCGTTCTATGGTAGCCGGTAGATAGATATCCGGTATTGTCGTTGTTACTTCTACTTTAACTGCATAAGCCGTATCTATAATTAAGGGTTCAGTAACTTTTGCCTGTTTCAATATCATTCGCTCTAAAATAATCAGCGTACTTACCAGCAAGCCTTTCATTTTCGATTGATGTTCCATTGCAATAAGAAATTCTTTTATGTGCTTATTGGTTTTGGGCCATAAGTTTTGCCATTCTTCCTGAGCCTGGCAACTTGAAAAGCATACGGCTTCAAAAATGTACCCCGCAATAAAATCAGGGTCTAAATTTGAAGTGCAATCCTTGTCTAATAATTTTGAGAGAAGCCTTGCATTTTTACCCTGGCCAATATATAAACCGGCAAACCAGGTGACACAATAAAGTTTTTCGATATTGAGTTGCCCTGACTGAATCCCGTTTATATACCCCGGAACGGCCAGGGAAACGCGGGGATCGTATGAATGGCCCTGGTCTATAATTTTTAATGAATTCAGGAGGGACAATTTTACTTTCTTTGACAAGGAATGTGGGCTCATTCTATAAAAAGCATGCACTTCCCGGATAGCAACAAAACGAGCGCCCGCCCTGGAGATACGCTGCCAAAAATCCCAATCTTCACAAACAATAAACCCGGTATCAAAACCCACTGCCAAATTCACCAGTTCTTTGCGAATAATGCAGGCATGTACAACAAATGCGCAGGTGCGCACAAATGAAGGGAACATATCCGTTTCGGGGGAGGCGAATTTATCACCCAATAGCGTACCATTTGGTGCAACAGTATTCCATCCACAATGAACTGCATCACAATCGGGATTTTCAGAAAGCGTTCCTGTCATGCGTTCCAAGTAATTACCTGATATCCAATCGTCCGCATCAAGGAAAAGCAGCCATTCATTGCGGGCGAATTTAATACCTGTATTCCTTGCGCCGGCCAACCCTTGATTTGATTGGGAAACTAATCGGATCCTTTCATCTTTTTCCAAATATTTTTTAACAACATTTACGGTTTGGTCCGTAGCGCCGTCATCAACAACAATCGCTTCCCAACCCTTAAAGGTTTGAGATAGCAGGGACTCAATAGTTTGGGCAATTGTATCCGCCACATTATAAGCAGGAATGATGACGGAGACATTTGAATTCATATAATTAAATTTAAAATGGTGGTTCAAAAAAAATAACCGGCACAATTGCAAAAGGGTAGAAATGTCAATCAGAACGGGTGCATCCCAAATTGTCGCTACAGTTATCAGGAACGTGGTCGGTGCAACACCGAACACTGGCTGGCTTCCCCTGGCTGGTGTTCCACCAGCCAGCGACAATTTGGGATGCACCTATCAGTACTGCGGTATAACTTGCCGGATGAAATTATTTTTAAACGCACCAAAAACAATTTTTTGCGGATTGTTTATACTTCGCAAGGGATAAATTAGTGACTTTTTTTTCTTTACCAGGCAAAAAATACAAGATCCCACATATGATTTTGTGTGGTTACGCCAAATATCGCGATACACCGTTAGGTAAAGATCCCCATTAGAATTCAGTACAAGAGGGCGATGCAACGATGATGCCATGAAATACTTCTGCCCGGACAACAATAACATTTGGAAGTAGCATTTCAGCCGGTCCCATAAAAATATTATACTGCACAAGGGATAAAAACGTGAGGAAAACTTTTTGTCCAGGCAGTGAAACAATGGGCATCATCGTTGCATCGCCCTCTTGTACTTAATATCATTTGGCAACTTTAATTACGTTATAAATTAATTGCCGGGCATATTCCTTGCGCAGTATAATCACTTTTTTGCCCCTTATGAATTTTAATAGCATTATGTGCCGTCAACCTCCAGGTGCATTTTGTCTATCCTTTTTGCATGGGCCTGGGATTTATTATATGCTACCGGACTGGTGATCATGCCATATAATTCAATTAAGGAAAGCTTTTTAGGAATTCCTGAATTCAACAGGTTTTTAAAATTCCATTGGAAGAACCAGTTAATAAGGAAAAATTCAATAATTGAACTTCTTTTTACGCTGCGGTTATTATAGCAGGTAATTAAATAACATCCAAAACTTCTGCCATTATTAAAGATTTGCTTCTTAAGGGCGGCAGTACTTTTTCTGTGCGAATGCCATACTAATATTGCCGGTTCATACACAAGCTGATATCCATTCATTACAAGCCGGTGGAACATTTCAATGTCGCCGCCCCCACAGCTTGGTGTACCTACATCCAATGCTACATCAAAAAATCCTATTTTGCTGAAGATATCAGTTCGAAAAGACATATTAGCGCCTATTCCAAAATTGCTTGCCCATATCAACTGGGTTTCCGATAAATATTGACGGCTTATAATACGGCGATGAAACCCATGCGCCATTCCACCATAAGAAAATTCAAATAGGTTTTGGGCTGGTGTTTCCAATTCAGCAGGAGCTACATAGCCCGTAACAGCCATTACCGCTGGATTGATAAATGCTTTGGCAATTGCCTGCAGCCAATAAGGATCCACACATACATCGTCGTCGGTAAAGGCGATTATACCATGGCGGGCTTCTTCAATACCGCGGTTCCTTGCCCGGTCCAGCCCGGGATTGTCTTCGCGGACATAACGTACATTCATATTTTGGACTAGCTGAAAGGTTTCATCGTTTTGAGGTGCATTATCCACCACTATAATTTCGTAATTATGGTATTGCAGTTCTGATAATGACTTGAGACAAAATGCTAATTGTTCCGTACGGTTTCTGGTACAAACAACCACGCTAATATATTCGGAAGGCGCTTGAATATTATTCCTTATACCTAAATAACCTGCAAATGCCTGTTGCATTACCTGCCAGCCAAGTTGCTGTTGTATTGCCTGGTGCAGTTCACTGACGGAGATAAATTCATTTTCAGGCGCCGGTAACAAAATCCAACCAACGGGTTGCCGGTGGGTACGGATGAGGATCCGGTAAAGATCATATCCTTCACTAACCGCGATAGCAGTTATCCCCTCAGATAAATCCAATTCAAGTACTTTGGTTGCCATAAAAATATTCCTGTTGTTTACTTTTTCCTGATCCAGATACTTGTGCCCGGATTTTTAGCGCAAAGTGGCATTTCATCAAAAAATACACCTGTATGAAAATAGCTTAAAAATGAATTAAAAAGCACTATTTCAAAATCATTGTTGTACATCAAAAAAGCCCTTAGAATATAACACTCATTCCATGCCCTGCCTTGATATACCCATTCTTTTGGATATTCAAAAGGGTAAAAGATATCATGAAAATGTATATAAACGCCGCTTTTAAGTTGAGGTAAAACCTTAAATAATATATGGTTAACATCACTGTCAATTTTGGAAACGTGCGTAGAGTCAATTAAAAGGATATCTCCTTCCGACAATGCTGAAAAAACATCCGCATCAACATCCTGAAGGTCTTTTGCGATAATATTAATATTGCTTTGGTCTGATGGTTTCAATAAAGAAGATAATAACTGGGGGTAAGGCTCTATAAACGTAGTAGAAATCGAGTTATTAAAAAAAAATTCGTTGGTATCTAAAAAAACGCCGGAGGAGTATCCTGAACCTATTTCAATGAACTTATGTGGTTTCAAATGCATAATTAAACAAAACAGCATGATTGATTCCCCATAAGAATAATTATCATTTTGAAAAAAAAACCTTAAATGTTGCTGTTTCTCATTACTCCACGGCTGCATTCCATAATAGGTTGATAATTGCTGAAGCAATTCAATTTGTTTTTTTTCGTTCAAATTAATTCCATCAATCGCCCCTGGAACCTTTCCCCATATTTTTTCTTCCCTTATTTTAATTCTTTCCAGGGATGGAATGGGAGAATAAAAATGACCGGGGGGCCATCCTAACTGATATTGGGATATTTCCTTTTTAAGCTGAAGTAACTCATCCCGTTGATTACAATAAGTATTATAAACTTTACCTATAAATGGAATTCTTTTAAGAATTCCGGGAATTATTTTTTTCATTATACTTCCTGTATTTTTCTTTTGAAAGTGCCATCAACTATTTGATCCATCACTAATGCATGCATTAAAGTTTCGGGGAAATGAGTGGCTAATAATGGCCGGAGATGCGCCCCCCGAAGTCTTTCCACTCCTGGCCTTGGTAGAATTTCACCTATAAAATGATCCCCATAATTAATTCGTACGCTATCGGGCCTAAATTGATCTATTTGCTTTTCCGCATCCAATAATCCCGCCTTCAAATCCAAATTCAATTTTAATTCATTATTTTCTTTAACCGTATCCGGCAAAGCGGTTTGAAAAAAAGCGGTAAGCCCTTTTATTGTTTTTACTTCATCCGCTACTCCCCTTAAATACCAGTATTGATGCAACCTGCCATTCAGTTTATGCCAGGAAGTACGTTGCTTCAGGCTTTCTAATATTTTTAATAAGCGTGGTAAAAACAAGGCGGCCTTATTAATAATGAATGGTGAGTTGAAAATAAAATAAAGGAATGCTTTTTTCTTAATCGAATGCCGGGTATCATAATGCGCAAGCGGAAGGTTTGCCAGTAATTCAGGATGTTTTTTTGCGAATTGTAAATCCGCTTTTCCTTCCTGCCTTCTTCTTTGGTGCAGCCGGAGTACATTGGTTGTTTCATCGCGATGGTAACCCCATGCTTTCTCTGAAAAAATTATTTCCGCCCCGGATTTAATTAACCGGGCCCCAAATTCGTAATCCTCCCGGCAACTAAATGCGCAATCAAATTTGTTTACCTTGTTAAAAAAGATTGAATTAATTGAAAAATTTCCGCTTAACAGGTCATCGTAACCATAACGATAGCCGGGGTTGCTCATATTACGGTACTTCTGTTCCCACCAGGTAACAAGGCCAATTTGGTGGATCGTCGCTTTTTTTGGCAACGACATAGGCAAATACCCCACTACTACACTATTTTTATTTTTATGTGCCCCCACATGGGCCATTACCAAATCCAATGATGGTTCGATGTCATCATCCAAAAACAACAGGATTTCCCCGGTTGCCGCCACCACTCCGTTATTACGTGCTGTGGCCGCCCCCTGGCCCGGCTGCTCAATGTAACGTAAGGTAAAGGGGGCCTCGTATTGTTGTAACATTTTTATAGTTCCATCGCTGCACCCATCCGCGACTACAACTACTTCAGATAGATGGGCAGGATAAGTTTGACGGCTTAAAATATCCAATAACCGCATAAGAGAGCAGCAACGATTATGGGTAGGAACAATTATGCTAACAGTTATATTCATGAAATGGTAGTCTTGTTTTTTAAACGTTTTCTTGATCGCAGGTAAGCAAAGGGCCCGATGAAACAACCATGAAGTTCAGCGAGTACAAAATCCAGTGGTTGGCACCCCGGCCGGCGAAATAGTGATTTTATCAGATTTGGTAATTGAACATCTTTGAACCAATACAACGGAAATTTTATGATACCCAACTCGCGTTCTACAATAAGTAGCCGGGTCCAAAAAGCATACACCCCAATTCCATAACCTTTAATCGCTTTACGGGTTTCCATCATTGTTCTGCGGTGCCGATGCCAGCTTAATGCTTCGGGCTCGTAAACGATGTGGTACCCTGCTAAAAGAATACGGGAAAAGAATTCATGATCACCTCCGGATTGAGTAAGTGTTCCTGCATCCAATGCTTCATCAAAAAGCCCTACATTTTGCTGAACCGTCCTGCGCAAAGCCATATTTGCCCCTGCACCTATTTCACCGGTGGATAAGGGGTTACGTGATGAACTGGAATAGGCCGTTCTTTTAAAGTGTTTTCCAAAAGGGCTGTATTTTTCAAATGCTTCCTGCCCGTCCGTCTCCAATTCCAAAGGCATCGTAAGGCCTGTAACACACGATACCAGCGGGTTATTGAAATTACGGGTCATACTCCTTAACCAATTAGGATCGGGTGTGGCATCATCATCCGTAAATGCTACCACCTCATTCCGGGCTTCTGTTAACGCCCTGTTTCGGGCAATATTAAGCCCCGGCCTGGTTTCAAGCACATACCGGATACATTTATAGGATTCTACGATTTTCCTGGATTCGTCAGTTGAAGGGCAATTATCAATCACCAAAAACTCCTGTCCATCATCAGGCAGTTTCATCAGTGCTTCAAGACAGCGGCGTAAATCCTCCGGCCTGTCGCGGGTGCATACCGCTATCGTTGCTTTGGGCGGCATATAATTTTCATTTGCTTTATTATCCGTCCAATCCAAATATTCATTTAGCCAGCAATAGGATAGGTTTGAACCTGTGGCATCTAGAAAATCATTAAAATAATTTTCAATAATTATACTTCCTTCAGAAATTGGAACAAAGGTTTTACCAATAGGCTTTCCCTTAAATCTTAATAAAATAAGCGCTTTTGTGTAAGAACTTAATCCGTTAATTTCCGGGGGTAAATTTGCAAGGTCCAGATCAAGTACAGCAGTTGCCACGATATTAAAAGTTATAAGTTTTTTAAAAATTTGATTAAGCCGAATTTAATTAGTGACGATCCGTAATAAAAAGCATTCTATTATACTGCACAAGGAATCAAAGAGTGGTTTATTTTTTTATAAAAATAAATGAAGCGCAGCAATTTTTATTTGTTGCATTTCCATTAAATTCAATCACAATTTTTTGTTCCCGGACATTTGTTTTGCATGGCAGCATCGTTGCCACGCTCGGTTCAAAGACATACCATTGGGGATCTTTCATTACGTTGTTATTAGAAATGAGGAACATGCTTTATTTCGATATTAAGCAAAACTTAAAATCACTAATTTATCCATGGTGAAATATAAAAGTTCATTTTATGATTTATCGTCCAAAGAAATTATTGTTTATCAGGAATAATACCGCTAACTAATATGGGTAATCAGCAAACTTATATTTCAGTATGGCGCTTTTACTTTTTTATATTATTATGGCGCTTAAACATAACTGCTCATCCCTGATTTATAAAAGTTACTGAAATTATTCCAATAACTCTTTTACGTAAAATGAAGCTTCTATTTGCGGCCTGATCAATCCAGGCCATTCCCCAAAATAATTTATACCCTCCCGGATATCCTCTACATCAAAAGTGGCGCAATGAGCAAATTCATAAATTGGATAGGAATTATTTTTAACCACGGTTAAAGAAACGTAATAAGAAATATTATTAAGCAGATTAGCCGGAATAATACCCTGTAAGGCCAATATCGCTTTTTTTGCTTTAATAGTTTGGCACCCTACATTAAAAATGCATTCACCGGTTATTGCATATAATTTAATATTGACATTAATATCGCAATCATCAATATAACACCAAAATTCAAAGTCCATTTGAACAGGGGTGCGGACCGTAATGTATGTTTTGGACTTATCGGATTGAGGCTGTACCTGAAAACTTTTCATCTTAACCTGGTCATTTCCCGGAGCATCGTTTTCCGTATCCCAACTGGTTTCATTTTTATCCTGCTTAAGGCTTCCGATATAACTTTCAACAACTTCGGAAGCCTTGCCATTTTCTTTGATTATGCCTTCCTGTAACCAAATAGCATTATTGCACAGGTTGGTAATGGCTTGCATATTATGACTAACGAAAAGGATGGTACGGCCATTTTTATTTGAAATATCCTGCATTTTGCCCATACACTTTTTTTGAAAATCAGCATCCCCAACAGCCAGTACTTCATCCACAATTAAAATATCGGGTTCCAGGTGTGCAGCCACGGCGAATGCCAACCGGACATACATTCCCGAAGAATACCTTTTTACAGGTGTATCCAGAAACTTTTCAATACCGGAAAATGCAACTATTTCATCAAATTTCCTAAGTATTTCAGCCTTGTTCATCCCTAAGGTATATCCACTAATATAAATATTTTCTCTTCCCGTCAGGTCATGATGAAATCCTGTTCCTACTTCCAGGATACTGCTGACCTTACCTTTACCTCTAACTATACCTTGTGTAGGCTTAACGATCCGGGAAATTATTTTAAGCAATGTGGATTTTCCCGATCCATTACTTCCAATAACACCTAATGCTTCCCCCTCTTTTAATTCGAAAGAAACATTTTTTAATGCCCACAGGTCCCGGTTATTTATTGGAGGGGTTCCTGGTTCCGTAAAGTAAACGTCTTCTTTTTTTAAAATTGAGCTTTTCCACCAATAATGCAAATCTTGCCTGAGAGAGCCGGAGCCGATTGTACCAAGCTTATATAACTTTGAAATATTTTGTACGGATATAACTGTTTCTGACATGGCCTTGTTTAAATTACATCAATAAGTTTACTGCCTTGTTTATTGAATAGTAATATAGCGGTTAATAATGAAATAATCATAAAGGCTACACTATATATAAGGAGTGAAGGAGAAACTATTCCTTCCCCTAATAAACCCAAACGAAAGAGTTCAAATAAGGGAGTTAAAGGATTAATCTGAACAACCCAGCGAATATTTTCCCTAACGGCGGATAAAGGATAAATAATGGGCGTAATGAACATCAAAATTCTTATAAAAATATCAACGAAATTACCCAGGTCACGATATTTGGCGGTTATGACTGAAAAAATAAGCCCCATACTCAGGCTGATCATTCCAATAACAAAAATAACTACTGGCAGCGCAAGCAGATAATAATTAAACGTAACATTAAAGCCCTTGAAAATCATGAAATACGCCAGCACGATTATTAATAGGATTAATTGAATAATAAAACGTAAAAACTGAGTGGATATGGAAGCAAGCGGCACAATAAGCCGGGGAAAATAAACTTTACTGAAAATATGTTGGTTCTCTCGAAAAATTTTGGAGGTCGCTGAAAAGCTGTCATTAAAAAGATTCCAAACCACGATTCCGGAAAAGTAAAATAAAACAGGCGGTAGCCTGCCGCCAATTGAAACCCCGATAATTTTATTAAATACGAATACATAAGTAACCAAAGTTAGCAGGGGTTGAAATAAGATCCAGAGTGGCCCCAGCAGCGTTTGCTGATAATTAATTAAAAATTCTTTTCTTACTAATCTGGATAACAGGTGGCGATAAGAAAATAATTCCTTGATGTTTAAACTGAAATAACTGTTTTTGGAGTCAATTTTCCAGTCCAGTTTCTTTTCTGCTGTTGCCATAAATAAATATTAAAAGAGACTGGTAATTTTAGTTTTTAATCGCCCTTAATTACAAGTGCCGCCCAAATATAGATTATTGCAGGCATAGGTTATGCGGGAAGATGAATGGCAAAATTTATTTTACTATACTGCGCAAGGGATAAAAAAGTGAGGAAAAATTTTTGTCCGGGCGAAAGAATTTCATGGCAGCATCGTTGCATCGCTTGCCGACAGTATTTGTCGGCATCCCGATGTTACACTTGAATCGGGACTTGTACTGAATACCATTGGGCAACTTTAATTGCGTTTTAAATTAATTCCAGAGCATATTCTATTTGGTTATTGTGCAAAATAAATAT
>JANOTW010000004.1:0-1547 GCA_031416575.1 Ferruginibacter sp. | reverse complement strand
AAGGGGCGGTTGTAAGGCATCGGACAATATATTTGTAAAGATATTATTGGCCCCAAAAATACCAAATACGTTTACGCCTAACAATGATGGCATCAATGACAAATGGCTGATCAAATATTTGGAATCTTACCCGGGGTGCAGGATACAGGTATTTACCCGTAGCGGCCAATTGGTTTATGAAACAAAAGGATACAGCGATGCTACAGCATGGGATGGAAATTTAAAAGGCAAATCATTACCCATTGATACGTACTATTATATTTTAGAACCCGGTAGTGGCCGTAAGCCAATTACAGGTTATGTTACCATTATAAAATAGCAATCATCATAGCAAAATGTACACATGAAAAAAACCGCTTTTGTTTTCGTTAGTTTTTTTATCAGCATGATGGTATTATCACAAGCCAAGCCTTTTTATACCCAGTATGTTTTAAACAATTACATGCTTAACCCCGGAGTTACAGGTATAGAAAATTATACGGATGTAAAGCTGAGTTACCGTAACCAATGGGCTGGTATAAATGGTGCCCCCGTTACTACTTATTTCAGTATTCATGGCCCCGTTGGCAAAACCGATTATAGAACTACGGCTACTTCATTTGAAGTACCAGGCGAAAATCCACGTGGAAAACAATATTGGGAAAATTATACCGCACCCGGTGCACATCATGGCGTTGGCTTTACCGCCATTAATGACAAGGCGGGATATATCAATCGCTGGTCCATTCAGGGTACTTATGCTTACCATCAACCCTTAAGCGCCAAAACCACTTTATCCGCAGGTTTTAATGCGGGCGTTACAAGCATAAACCTTGACAGGTCCAAAATAGATTTCGCCGATCTTGATCCAAACGACCCTGCCATTGGATATAGCAATGGGGAGCTTAAAAAATTGAAGCCCGAAATTGGGGCCGGGCTATGGTTATACGGGGCTAATTATTTTGCGGGTATTTCGGTACAAAACATAATACCCGGCAAAGCTAAATTCGTAGCGAATGATAATTACGGCACTTATTTTACCCCTAATTATTTTTTAACAGGCGGGGTTCGTTTCGCATTAACGGATCAGGTGAGCGCCCTGCCATCCGTAATGGTCCAGGTTTGGCATCCGCAGTTATACGGCATTCATACCAATGTTAAACTTCAATATTTGGATAAGCTTTGGATAGGGGGCAGTTATCGTTTTTCGGATTTGGTTGCCGGCTATTCCGCAATGGCGGGAATCAATATTTCCAATTCATTCAATATCAGCTACGCCTACGAAAACGCCACCACATCCAGGTTAAGGGTTTATACTAAAAACACCCACGAAATTGTTGTTGGCTTTTTGCTGGGTAATAAATATGGCGATACCTGCCCAAGGAATGTTTGGTAACTTTAAACAGAGATGACATCTTTTAAAAAGATGTCATCTGTACTTTTATCAGAAAAATAATAATTATTGTCCGGGCTAAGAAGCAATGTGGAACTTCAGTGGCAGGCCCTCCCGGTCCTAATCGGGATCGCACTTCTATACAACCATTCTTTTTTTTGTCCGGGCTAAGAAG
>JANOTW010000003.1:0-1847 GCA_031416575.1 Ferruginibacter sp. | reverse complement strand
GCCAACCGTTTTCACTGGCATCGGAACCAGCCTTAACCTGAACATCCTGGATATCAATAAAAACTTTTTCATAAGCTCCGGGCGCATCAACAAGGTATATATTAATAGAGGCATTCCCTGCTGTGGGTTCTGGGGAACTGTTCTTATTACAGGCAACAATTGATATACTTCCTGCCATCAATAAAATTAAAAACTTTTTCATAGATATTTTTTCTATAAGCATACAAATAACATACCACATATACATTTGTCATACATACTAAATAAAATAAACCGGTAACTGTGTATATTTTTACCCGCTTATTGGCTTTATTCCTAAACAAAAACTTCCTGATGATAACTTCTTAAGCCCATTTAAATTATTCTAAACAGCAGCCCTTGGCATAGGATTTTTATTATTCCTATCAATTAAAAGATCTAAAATGAAAAAGTTAACAGTTTTAACTATACTATTTTTTAGTATAGCCATATACCAGCCGGTAAATGCCCAGATAAATATTAATTTGACCGCACAGCCCGCCTGGGGACCAGTGGGATATGACCGGGTAGACTATTATTATTTACCTGATGTAGATGCCTACTATAGCGTTCCAAAGCGCCAATTCATTTATGCCGATGGCGGTAAATGGGTTTTTGCCAATAATTTACCCCCGGCTTACAGGGGCTACAATCTGTATACGGGCCATAAAGTGGTTATTAATGAACCTAACCCTTATTTACGCGCTGATGCTTACAGGTTAAAGTATGCTAACTATAAAGGCGGCAAAGGACCTAAACAGGTTGCTATCAGAGATAGCAAAGATCAAAGGTATAAGAACAATGGACCACGGGTTGGTGGCCATCAGGACATGGGTAACAACAAAAACAGGGGCAAAGGCAATATAAAAGTTCGGGATAACAGAACTCGTCCCATTATTCTTCGTGACAAGAACGACAATGATGATGACCACGATAATAATGGCAAGCATAAAAACAAAAATGGCAATGGCAATGGTAAAAATAAAGGCAAAGGAAAAGGATAGGGTATCTTAACTTATTATACTCCATAAAGAAGGTTGTCCATAATGGATAACCTTTTTTTATGGTTTTATAAAAGCTTGCCGAGGCAGGTTTGTAAACTTTGTTTCCAGTCTTTTATCTCTATTCCGAAATCTTTCACAATAGCCGCTGTATCCATTACAGAATAAGCAGGCCGGTTAGCAGGCGTGGCGTAGGCTGAAGCAGGGATGGGTAGTATTTCACATGGCAATCCAGCTATATTCCTGATAGCAGTTGCAAAGTCATACCACGAGATCACACCCATATTACTGTACTGATAAATACCGTATTGGCCGTTTCCTTTTTCAAGTGATACAATTATTTTCAGGATGGCATCAGCCAGGTCGGCTGCATACGTGGGCGAACCTAGCTGATCATACACAACTTTTACTCCTGCTTTTTCTTTCATCAGCCGCAACATGGTCTTAACAAAATTATTTCCATATGCACTGTAAACCCATGAGGTACGAATAATAATTGTCCGGTCATTATTCTGCAATGCCAGTTGTTCCCCCATCCATTTAGTATAGCCATAATAATTAACAGGATCAGTAGCATGGTCTGTTTGATAAGGTTGTGTTCCTTTTCCATCAAATACATAATCAGTAGAAATACTTATGAGCGTGCAGGCATATGCCTGACATTGCTGCGCCAGGGTACCAAGAGCTTCTGCATTGATGATATAGGCCTCTTCCTGTTCTGTTTCGGCTTTATCAACAGCAGTATAAGCTGCACAGTTAATAAAATAGGAAGGCTTATACTTTTCAAAGAAGGAAAGGATACTTTCTGGCTTACCCATATTTAGTTCT
>JANOTW010000002.1:0-2312 GCA_031416575.1 Ferruginibacter sp. | reverse complement strand
GCACTGTCTCAGTTAAGCCGGGAGGTTGAAAAAAGAAAGGAAGGCGCAAAAATCCCGCAGTTGAGCGATTTGAGGGAATCCGGCGCAATTGAGCAGGATGCCGATATGGTGATGTTCCTGTACCGCCCCGAATATTATGATATTACCGCCAATGAAATGGGAGAAAGTAACAAAGGCGAAACCTATGTAAAAATAGCCAAGCATCGTAATGGTAGTTTGGATACCATCAAATTAAAAGCATTGCTCCACATTCAAAAGTTCATTGAGGATGAAGATGGTGGCAGCGGTTTTGGAGGTGGCGCTTCTGGTGGAAATTTCAGGCCTGTTAAAAGTGATGATGATGGTGGGGGTGGCGGGGCCAAACTATATATACAAAAGGGCAGTAAGATGAATGATGGCGCTTTTGATGATGATGCGCCGTTTTAATTTTTTGTGATTACACGAATTTTAAAACACGAATTACACGAATTAAATGCAAGTAAAATAAATAGTCCAAATTATTGTTAATACAGAATTAGTTTAAACTTATAAAAACTAAAAAACAGGAAACTATCTGTAAGTAAATTGATTACGGAAATTAACAAAGAAGTATTGTATTAATTTAATTCGTGTAATTCGGGATTCTAAAATTCGTGTAATAAAAAATAGCGGAAGTAGTTCAAATTTAGACAAACAAAAAGATAGGGAACCAAACTGCGTATGAATTGATTACACGAATTAAGCTACATGCACTGTATTAATTCGTGTAATTCGGGTTTTAAAATTCGTGTAATAAATAATATTGGAATTAGTTTAAATTTACAGAAACGAAAAAACATGCAACCTAATACAACATCAATAAAAGAAAAGTTGCACCAAACTATTGAGTGCATTGAAGATGAAAAAGTACTGGAAGCTTTTTATACCATATTGGGAAGTTACAGGAATGAAGCTGAAGACTATGAGTTAACGGATGAACAATTTAAGGAATTAGAAAAACGGGAAGCCGATCATCTTGCCGGCAGAACAAAAAGCTATAGCCTGGAAGAACATATCCAAATGACAAAAGAGAAATATGGCTTTTAAAGTAAGGCTTACCGCCCAAGCTCAATTAGATGTATGGGATATTATAACCTGGTACGAAAGTCGTAAAACAGGACTTGGAGAAAGATTTGATGCTGAAGTAAACCAAATGCTTTTTGAAATTGGGAAAAAGCCAACCCAATATTCATTTTACAAAGATGATTTCAGAAGAGCCATTTTAAAGCGCTTTCCTTAACTCATCATTTTTATGATTTAAGAAAATGAAATTATTGTGCATGCCATTGTGTGTGGTGGCAGAAACCCCGGGTTAATTAATAGAAAGATTGATTGATATGGCGCTCCCTTTTTTTTATAAAGAAGATATAAACATAGCAACAGCCGAAGTTGTATTGGATGAAGCTACCAGCAAGCATATAGTGCAGGTGCTCCGTATGCAAAAAGGCGGGCAGTTAAAATTAACCGATGGCAAAGGGAATTTATGTTTTGCGGAGATTATTTACAATGATAAAAAGAAGTGCACCCTTAAAATACTTTCAACAACTTTTCAACCACCTTCCATAACAAAGATCACCATTGCTATTTCATTGGTAAAAAATGCGCATCGCTTTGAATGGTTTTTAGAAAAGGCCACGGAGATAGGCGCAGGCGAAATAGTACCGCTGCTTTGCACCAGAACAGAAAAACAACATTTCCGCTTTGATAGAATGAATAGTATTTTGATAAGCGCAATGCTGCAATCCCAACAAACCTGGTTACCTGTATTACATGAACCAGTTAAGTATGCAGCGTATGTAAAGCATATAAAGGAAGATGCAGCTTTAAAAAAGTTTATTGCGCATTGCGAAGATGATGAACCCAGGATTCAATTAAATACTTATCAGCCTTTTAGCTCTTCAATAATTTTAATAGGCCCGGAGGGGGATTTTACAATAGACGAAATAGAGCTGGCTTTACAAAATGATTTTGTGCCGGTAGCATTGGGGAATACAAGGCTGCGGACGGAAACGGCGGGTGTGGTGGCCGTTACAATATTATCCCGGGTTTAAATATTTATTTAGGATTAGGTGTATCACTCGCAAAGGCGCTGCTGTATTCCCTTTCTCTTTTAAATTCATTGCATTCGCCTCCGCAGCCGGCGGGCTGCGTAACTGCAACGCCGCTGCTTTTGCTTCTTTCAAAAAATAAGCTTCGCATTTTTTGAATACCGACTACGTCGGTACCGAACCAAAAGAGGCGGCTTATGCAGTTACTGATTTTAATTCGAGCCAAAATTCATATATCAAAATGAT
>JANOTW010000001.1:0-6820 GCA_031416575.1 Ferruginibacter sp. | reverse complement strand
AGGCTTATGCCATGCAACTTTAATTACGTTATAATGAGTAATTCTTTAGGCTTAGTTAATGAACTGGCAGAAGACCTCCCCTTCAGGGGCCGGGGGCAAAACAGGGTCTTCAAATTATGCCTCCCTTTAGAAAACAGTTCGTCCTTTATAAATAATTGCCCAGTAAATTTTATACTCGTTGTAATGAGCGAAACATCATCCGCGGCTTATTTGGGTACTCTTGTACTGATTATCATTGGGGATCTTTAATTGCGTTTTACTGGGCGGTTCATCGGGCGCATTTAATGAACTGGCAGAAGGCCGCCCCGCTAACCAGCGTGGCCGGGGGCAAAAGAGGGCCTTCAAATTATGCTTCGCTTTAAAAAATAGTTCGCCCTTTGAGAATAAATGACCTGTAATTTTTATCTCCCGATGCATCGGGATAATTACCGAAACATCAGCCGCGGCTTATATAGCCACTCCTTTTTGGGCTAAGTAATATAAATCTTACCTGATTTTCAATATATAATTTTTTCAAAATTGTAGTAAACACTTTCAGTTTTTTTTATAATTTTATATTCCCAAATAGTAATTCTTCTGCTCTATTTCGAAACTTAATTTGTTCATCATAAAACTTCTCTTATGCTAACAGAACAATCCTTCAATCAATTTCAAACAAAAATGCGTGGTAAGCTTATTCAGCCAAAGGATACTGAATATGATATTGCCCGAAAAATTTACAATGGTATGTTTGATAAGCGTCCTGCAATGATCGCCCAATGTGCCGACGTAGCGGATGTAGTAGCGGCTGTAAATTTTGCCCGTGAAAACGAAATGCTCGTTGCCGTAAAAGGAGGTGGGCACAATGCAGCCGGTCTGGGCTCCTGCGACGATGGGCTGGTTATTGACCTGTCTCCGATGAGAGCGGTGCATGTTGACGTTAAAAAAGAAACTGCATTGGTACAGGCTGGTTGTACATTAGGCGATGTAGATCATGCCACGCATGCATTTGGTATGGCCGTTCCCAGTGGCATTGCCTCCACCACCGGAATCAGCGGGCTTACATTAGGAGGCGGCCTTGGACATTTAACCCGTCAGTGTGGGTTAACCATAGATAGTTTAATTGAGGCGGATGTTGTGTTGGCAGATGGCACCTGCGTTAAAGCATCCACCTCTGAAAATAAAGACCTCTTCTGGGCTTTACGGGGCGGCGGCGGAAATTTTGGCGTGGTTACTTCTTTCCTTTTTAAAACCTGGCCAATAAGTACCGTTTACGGTGGCCCTATGCTTTGGGAAATAAGTGAAGCGAAAGAAGTATTGAAATGGTACAATGATTTTATAAAAAATGCGCCGGAGGAAATAAATGGATTTTTTGCTTTTCTGATCGTACCTCCCGGTGATCCTTTTCCTGAACATTTACACCTTAAAAAAATGTGTGGCGTAGTATGGTGTTACACCGGGCCGCTAAAAGATGCAGAAGAAGTTTTTGCACCCATACGTAAATTTAAAACACCTGCGCTTGACTTTGTAGGGCCCATACCTGTTCCTGCTCTTCAAAGTATGTTTGATCCGATAATGCCTCCGGGTATGCATTGGTACTGGAAAGCTGATTTCATGAATGAATTAACCGATGAAGCTATTGAAGCACACCTGCAACATGGTCCGCTGATGCCCACCTGGCGATCCACAATGCACCTTTATCCAATTAATGGGGCCGCTTCAAAAGTTGGCAAAAAAGAAACAGCATGGAATTACAGGGAGGCCACCTGGGCCATGGTAATGGCAGGCATTGATCCAGATCCGGCGAACAAAGAAATTATTACCAGTTGGGCAAAAGATTACTGGAATGCGGTACATCCTTATTCTGCCGGAGGAGCTTATGTAAACTTTATGATGGAAGAAGGAGAAGACAGGATAAAAGCTACCTATGGCGATAACTACGAACGGTTGGTGAAGATCAAAAGTAAATATGATCCGCTGAATTTATTCAGGGTTAACCAGAATATTAAACCTATGGTGGAGGAGCATGCATAATTAAACAGATAAGAACACGAAGGGTTATTTCCCGGAGAGTTATAAGGTAACACTCCGGGATTTTTGTTTTTAAATTATTGTAAATTGTAATTAAATTTTCACATGTCACAATCCCGTCAATTAGCTGCCATCATGTTTACCGACATCGTCGGTTATACGGCGTTGATGGGTAATGATGAACAAAAAGCATTTGATCTTCTCAATAAAAATCGTGTATTACAAAAGCCGGTTATTGAACAATTTAATGGCCGTTGGATAAAGGAATTAGGTGATGGCGTATTAGCATGCTTCAATACCGTTTCAGATGCGGTGAATGCGGCTATCAAAATTCAGGAAGCAACGAATGCAGCAAGAAATTTTCAGTTACGCATTGGCATTCACCTGGGCGAAGTGGTATTTGAAAATGAGGATGTGTTTGGAGATGGGGTAAATATAGCTTCGAGAATACAGGCTATTGCTAATCCCGGGACCATTTATATTTCTGAATCCGTGTATAATAATATTTCCAATAAGCAGGAAATAGATTCAAGGTTTGTAAGGCAGGAAACATTAAAAAATGTAAAAGAACCTGTTAGGATTTATGAAGTAATTACTTCCGCGGCTACAGAAGTTTCCCATTTAATATTGAAAGAACAAGCCCCGAAAACACCTGAGAAAAGCATTGCCGTAATGTCTTTTGTGAATATGAGTAATGACCCTGAACAGGAATATTTCAGTGATGGGATTGCCGAGGAAATCATCAATTCCCTGGCACATTTGAAAAAACTGAAAGTTGCCGGCCGCACTTCTTCCTTTCAATTTAAAGGAAAGAATATTGACCTGCGTGAATTGGGTAAAAAACTTGGAGTAAATACAGTTCTTGAAGGCAGTGTTCGTAAACAGGGCAATCGCCTTCGCATTACAGCTCAGTTGATCAATGTAGTAGATGGGTTTCATTTCTGGAGTGAAAAATACGACCGTGAAATGGATGATATTTTTGCCATACAGGATGAGATTGCATTAGCAATTACAGAGCAATTAAAAATAACCTTATTAGAACAAGACTTTGAGAAAATAACTAAAACCTTTACTCAAAATACCGAAGCGTATGAATTTTATTTGAAAGGAAGGTTTCATATCAACAGGCGGGGAAGTTCTATTTTAACTGGGCTAAAATACTTTAAACAGGCTATCGCCGTGGATCCTGATTATGCATTGGCTTATTACGGCGTTGCATTCGCCAGTTTTTTATCTGCCTTTTATAGTTTTTTCCCTGGAAAAGTTTTGATGAAGGAAATAAAACAAGCTGCGGAAACTGCCATAAAGCTTGATAATTCTCTGGGCGAGGCCTATTTTGCATTGGGGGCTTATTATTTATATCTTGAATGGAATTGGAAGGAAGCAAAGAAAAATCATAAAAAAGCCATTGAGCTTAATCCAAAATATGCCCAGGGATATTCTTTATATGGCATGTCATACCTGGCCTGGGTGGAAGGGAAATTTGAGGAAGCGGAAGAGCAAGGCCGTATAGGCATAATGCTGGAACCTTTAAGCGCTATTGATCATGCCGATCTATCATGGACCCTTTATACAGCTCATAGATTTGAAGAAGCATTAACATATGCTAAAACAGGTATTGAACTGGATGGTAATTCATTTCTATCACTGCGATTGGCGGGTCTTTGCTATATAGCATTGAAACGTTATGAAGAAGCAATTGATTCTTTTACATATTTATTAAAAATATCAAACCGGCATCAACACGCAATCAATAGCCTTATTTGGGCTTATTGCGGTAATGGAAATTTCGAAGTAGCAAGGGAACTAATGACTGAGTTAGAAAAGAGGTCGGTTACAGAATATATCGCAGGTACTTATTTTGGATTATCAGCGGCATATTTAGGTGATTTGGATGCTGCATTAAATCATCTGGAACAGGCTTACAATGATCGTGATCCTATATTGATTACACTTAAGTATTCGCCCGCTGTTCCGGCTTCGCTTAAAAATGACCCCCGTTTTCAAAATTTATTAAACAGGATTGGCTTTCCAAAATAAATATTCCTTATTGCAATTTTCAATTCATAATAAACTATTGGCAATTAAAACCTGTATCCTCTGCTTTTACTTACCTTTCAATTGCAAATTTTATGATCATGTCTCAATCACGCCAACTTGCAGCTATTATGTTTACCGACATTGTTGGATATACTGCTTTGATGGGTGAGGATGAACAAAAAGCCTTTGAGCTACTGAAGAAAAATCGCCAATTACAAAAACCACTCATCGAACAAAATAACGGACGTTGGATAAAAGAGTTGGGAGATGGAGTGCTTGCAAGTTTTAAGACTGTTTCCGACGCTGTGAATACTGCAATTAAAATTCAGGAAGCATGTAATCTTTCTAAAGAATTTTCATTGAGGATAGGTATTCACCATGGCGAAGTAGTTTTTGAAGATGATGATATTTTTGGTGATGCAGTGAACATCGCTTCAAGATTGCAGGCATTAGCTCCAATAGGTGCTATCTGGATTTCAGAATCCGTTCATAATAATGTATCAAACAAAAAAGACATTCAAACAAAATTTGTTTGTACGGAAATTTTGAAGAATGTGAAAGAACCAATGCGCATTTATGAAATAATGATACATAATACAACATCATCGTTAGCTAATGTAACCAGCAATGAAAAACCTTTGAGCAAAACAGTACCTCAAAAAAGTATTGCAGTATTGCCGTTTGTGGATATGAGTTCCTCGCACGACCAGGAATATTTAGGAGATGGGTTGGCAGAAGAAATTCTTAATTCAATAGTTCACTTAAAAGATTTAAAAGTAGCAGGACGCACGTCATCTTTTCAATTTAAAGGAGCCAAAATAGACTTGAGGGAAGTGGGCAAGAAACTTGGTGTTAATACCGTTCTTGAAGGCAGTGTACGTAAACAGGACAACCGGCTTCGCATAACCGCTCAGTTGATTAATGTAGAAGACGGCTTTCATCTCTGGAGTGAACGATACGACCGTGAGATGGACGACATTTTTGCCATACAAGATGAAATTGCTTTTGCCATTACTGAGCAATTGAAAATAACGCTGTTGGAAAAAGACCGTGAGAAGATTACGAAAATCTCCACACAGAATGCAGAAGCATATGAACTGTATTTAAAAGCACGGTTTCATCTGTACCGCCGGGGCAGTTCCATTTTAAAAGGATTAGAATTTTCAAAACAGGCTATAGCTGTTGATCCTGATTATGCTTTGGCTTATGCCAATTATGCTTACGCCAGCACACTAGCCGTAGCTTATAATTTTTCGTCAGGAAAAAAAGTAATGAAAGAAGTAAAGCAAGCGGCAGAGACTGCCATAAAGCTTGATGATTCACTTGGCGAGGCTTACTTTTCGTTGGCCTATTATTATTTTGTTTTTGAATGGAAATGGGAGGAGTCGAAGAAAAACTTTCGCAAAGCCATTGAGCTTAATCCAAAGTTTGCGCAGGCACGATCTATATATGGTATGCTTTGCCTGGGCTGGGTAGAAGGTAAGTTTGATGAAGCGGAAGAGCAATTACAAGCAGCTATAAAGCTGGAACCTTTAAGCGCTATTGATCATGCCGATTTAGCATGGACTCTTCTAATGGCCCGTAAATTTGATGAAGCCCTTGCTGCCGCCAAAACGGGTATTGACCTGGATAACAACTCGTTTTTGTCGCACCGCATAGCTGGTCTTTGTTATTTAGTATTGCAACGTTACAATGAAGCCATTGCTACCTTTCAGTATTTAGTAACCCTTTCTAACAGGCATCAACAGGCCATCAATGGCTTAATCTGGGCATACTGTAGTAATGGAAATTTTGAAGAAGCCAGAAAGCTGAATAGCGAATTAGAAATAAGATATATTACTGATAACATAGGAAGCGCTTTTTTCGATTTTGGGCTTTCTGCAGCTTACCTCGGTGATCTGGATACAGCGTTTGATGCTTTGGAAAAAGCTTATAATGATCTTGATCCCCATATACTCACCATTAAATATGCGCCTTATGTTCCGGCTATGCTTAGGAATGATATCCGGTTTCAAAATTTGTTGGCCAGGATTGGTTTCCCGGTGTAGTTTATTGCCTGACAATATCCCCTTTCATAGAATTAAGAATAGCTATCACTTCATTTTGTTCCGCTTCTCCAATTCCATTCTCTTTCAAAGCCAGCAATACATCATCGTTTCCACTTTCAAAATCAGCATCGGTTATTTTCAAATCCGCATGGGAACTCCGCATATCCCTGCCGGTGTATTGATGTGGCCCCCCTATCCCCATAGAGAAGAATTCAAATACCAATTGCTTGAGCCTGCCCATATCAATATTCCTAAAATAGTGCCCGATAAGTGGATTGTCAAAATTTTTATCCAGTATATCGTTTACAATTTTCCTTAGACCGGGTTCTCCTCCTAACCTCTCATAAAGCGAAAGTTTAGAGATGGTTGTTGTGGGAACCTTCATAGCAGGTTTGATATTTTGATTAAGACGGAATAAATTAGTAGGATCGTATTTATTTTTTAAGGCTACTAATTTTTCATAGTTGGCCCCATAAGCCGATTTTACAAGAGCCTCACCTTCTTCTCCAAGACCTGCGAAGTTAACATACATCCCACCTGTTGAATGGGGTTCCATCTCTTTCAGAAAATTACGGGAATAGGCGACTACCGTCTCAGTGTCCTTCGGATCGTTCCAAACGGCATCCACACTAAGTAAGAATGGAGCATTCCTACCAGTAAATGCTGTTGCTTCGTCATTAACTCTGCTCATGGCACCGCCGTAATGCCAAATAGCAATCATC